>NZ_JBXUOV010000106.1:0-19837 GCF_057196585.1 Micromonospora sp. ATLC20 | reverse complement strand
ATCATGAAGTTAGCCGGAACAAATCGGACGGTCCGCGCCGCTAACTTCATGATCGCGCGGGCCAGTCGGGCCAGTCGGGCCAGTCGGGCCAGTCGGGCCAGCCGGGCTACGCCGGGCTGGGCTGGGGTGGGTGGGTGGGCGGGCGGTCAGAAGACCTCCATGGGGGAGGGGGTGCGGTACCAGGTGAAGGCGGGCGTCAGCGCGGTCAGCGTGTCCGGGATCAGCTCCTGGACGCGGCCGGCGGCGGCCAGCGCGTACGGGTTCGCGCCGCCGAGGTACAGCTCGCCGAGAGCGCGTACGTCACACGCCAGCCCGGCCGGTGCGGTGGTGGGCGTGCACTCCGCCCCGTCGCGGCCGCCGACCAGCCGCCAGCGGCCGGTGTTCTCCTTCAGCAGCTCGTCGGTGACCTCGATCACCACGTCCACGTCGGTGGCGTAGCGCCGGGCGGCCAGCGCGGCCGGCACGTCCACCACCCGCACCCAGAGCGCGTCGGCGAGATGCGGGGAGAGCTGGCGGGGCTCGTCCACCAGCCGCAGCAGCGGCTCGTCCAGGGCCGCGATTCCGAACGACAGCCGGCGGGTCAGGTCGACCGAGAGCAGCAGCCGCCACAGTGCCGTGTACGCCTCCGGCGTCGCCGCCACCACCTCGCCGACCTGCACCTCGGCCTGCGGCCCGACGGCCGTCGAGCTGTCCTTCGTCCGGTACAGCGCGTACCCGTCGAGGCCGTCGGCGCCCTCGTGCAGCAGCACCCGGCGCTCGGTGGCGCCGCCCCGGTGCGCCTTGAGGTCCGCCAGCACGTACGACCACCAGCGCTCGTCCCGCCGGGACCAGCCGGGACGCTCGGCGCGGACCCGCTCGTACAGCCGGGCCAGCTCGTCCCGGTGCGCGTCCGGACGGTCCAGTCGCAGCCTGCCCTCGCCGGGCGCCGGGGCGGGCAGGCGCAGGCCGGTGGTGTCGACGGACAGCATGTAGCGCGGGGCCGCCGACCCGTAGCCGAACCGGGGGTAGATGCGGCCCTCGCTGGCCCAGAGCACCGCGATCGGTTCCCGGCCGGCGTCGCGGACCTCCTGCAGCTGGCGGCGCATCAGCGTGGTGAGCAGGCCGCGTCGCCGGTGAGTCGGCGCCACCGCGACCATCGTCACGTGCGCGGCCGGCACGTCCGCGCCGGGAACAGCGAGACGGCGGCTGAACGCGGCGGCGTGCGCGACCGCCGTACCGCCGTCGCGGACCAGTAACGACCGGTCCGGCTCGAAGATCGGGCGTTCGAGCGCCTGCACGTCGGGGTCGAGATCGCCGTGGAAGGCCAGCGCCAGCAGCGCCGCGATGTCGTCGAAGTCCTCGGCCCGGGATACCAGCACGTCAGTCACGGCACGTGTGTATCGCACCGCGATGGGGGTCGGCACCCTATTTGCGGGCTGGCTACCCTCGGAACCGAGGCCGGAATCGGTCGAGGGGGAGGACGAAGATGGCGGACCAGACACAGCCGTGGGCCGAGCGCACCGTGGAGGTGCCGCCCCAGCCGGGGGTGGTGCCCCCGCAGCGGGACGCGTTCCAGCGCGGGGTGGCGGCGGTCGGCCGGCCGCGCGCCTCGGGTACGCCCCGCACCGAGCAGTTCCCCACCGTCGAGCACGGCGACTGGGCGGCCGAGCAGGCGCCCCGCCGACCGATGAGCTGGCATCTCGCCCAGGCGCGAAAGGGCGGGGAGCTGAGCGCCGCCGGTGCGCTGTTCGCATTCGTGTGCTGGGGCATCTGGGCGATCTCCGGCCGGGGCAACCTGGTCGCTCCGCTGCTCACGTTCGTGCTCAGCCTGCTCACCGCGGTCGGCCTGTTCGCGCTGGCCCGGCTGCTCGGCCGGCTGATCCTGGAACGGCAGCTCGGCCGGGTGCGCCGCAGCGCCAGAGGCGCCCACCTGGTGACCGCGTTGTTCCTGGCCGGCGTCGGGGTGGCCTATCTCCAGCAGACCGAGTGGGTGGTCTCCGCCTGGAACTGGGTGACCGGCAACTGAGCCGACCGGGTCGTCCGTCCGGTACGCGCCGGACGGACGACCCGGGGCGTCGGCGTCAGAAGGTGGTCGGCGCGCCGGCCGTCTTGCAGGCGGCGTTGATGTCCTTGCTGGCCTTCTCCATGGCGGGGTTGTCGGCGGCGGTGCCCGGGTCGGCGGCCGAGCCCGCCTTGCCGGCCTCCGCGCCGAACTCCTTCAGGGCGGTGGCCGCCTTGCCGTCGCCGGCGGTCCCGGCGAGCTCTGTCACCCGGTCACCGAGTTCGGTGAGGATCGCGCCGGTCTGCTTCGTCAGGTCGCCGCCCCCCTGCACGACGGCCATGAGCTTCGTCCGCATGTCCTTGTTGATCTTCTCTGCGGCGGTGCAGAGTTCCTTGTCGCTCATCGCGGCCGCCGACGGCGAGGGGGCAGCCGAGGAGGGGGCGGCGGAGGCCGACGTGGCCGCCGGCCCGGCCGTGGTCGAGGGCTTCTCGTCGCCGCACGCGGCGAGCCCCAGCACGGCACAGGTCAGAAGGATCGGCAAGATCCGATTGGTTTTCACGCCTGCGCACGCTAGTCGACAGCAGTGATCGATCAAACTCGGTTTGCCCGGGTCGGCCCCGGGATGCGCGGGCGGGCGGCATTCGCGCCGCCCGCCCGCGTGCCCGGCCGCGGTACGCCGCGACACCGGTCGTCTCTCCACCAGGACCGTGTTGCCTTACCCCGCCCCGCGGGCTTCATCCGTCGCCCGTTGGGCTGAGCGGTCACCGCCCACCGCCGTGACCGGCCGTTCAGCGAGCCGGGACGTGCTTCCGGCGCACCGAACCCGTCCGGCCGTCGTGCCGGCACGGCGCCGGGGCGCAGCATGACGGCATGGGCGCGTATCGATCAGCGTACGAGCGGAGCATCGCCGACCCGGCCGGTTTCTGGCGGGACGCGGCGGCCGACATCGACTGGGTCATCCCGCCGGAGCGCATCCTCGACGAGGAGGCGGCGCCGCTGTACCGCTGGTTCCCCGACGGGGTGCTGAACACCTGCCACAACGCGCTGGACCGGCACGTCGCCGCCGGGCGTGGCGAGCAGCCCGCGTTGATCCACGACAGCCCGGTGACCGGCACGGTCCGCACGCTCACCTACGCCGAACTGCTCGCCGAGACGGCCCGGTTCGCCGGTGCGCTGCGCCGGCTCGGCGTCGGCCGGGGCGACCGGGTACTGCTCTACCTGGCGATGGTCCCGGAGGCGGTGATCGCCATGTTGGCCTGCGCCCGGATCGGCGCGGTGCACTCGGTGGTCTTCGGCGGCTTCGCCGCGCACGAGCTGGCCGTCCGGATCGACGACGCGCGGCCGAAGGTGGTGGTGGCCACCTCCTGCGGCATCGAGGCCGACCGGGTGGTGCCGTACCACCCGATCCTGGCCGCCGCGCTGGACGAGGCCGCGCACGCGCCGGAGCGCTGCGTGGTGGTGCAGCGCCCGCAGGAACCGGCCCCGCTGGTGCCGGGCCGCGACCTGACCTGGGCCGAGGTGATGGCGGACGCGGAACCGGTGCCGTGCGAGCCGGTGGCCGCCACCGACCCGCTCTACGTCCTCTACACCTCCGGCACCACCGGCCGGCCCAAGGGCGTGGTGCGGGACAACGGCGGGCACGCGGTGGCGTTGCGCTGGTCGATGCGCAACGTCTACGGCATCGAGCCGGGCGAGGTCTTCTGGGCCGCCTCCGACGTGGGCTGGGTGGTCGGCCACTCCTACATCGTGTACGCGCCGCTGCTCACCGGCGCGACGACGGTGCTCTACGAGGGCAAGCCGGTCGGCACCCCCGACGCCGGCGCGTTCTGGCGGGTCGCCGCCGAGCACCGGGTGGCGGCCCTGTTCACCGCGCCCACCGCGATCCGGGCGATCCGCCGGCAGGACCCCGACGGCAGCCACATCGAGCGGTACGACCTGAGTGCGCTGCGTACCCTCTTCCTCGCCGGTGAGCGCCTGGACCCGGACACCTGGGCCTGGGCGGGGGAGCGGCTCGGCGTACCGGTGGTCGACAACTGGTGGCAGACGGAGACCGGCTGGCCGGTGGCGGCCAACCCGCGCGGCCTGGAGCCGCTGCCGATCAAGCCGGGGTCGCCGTCGGTGCCGGTGCCCGGCTACGACGTGCGCGTGGTCGACGGCGCGGGCCGGGACGTGCCGCCCGGCACGGACGGCTCGATCGTGATCCGGCTGCCGCTGCCGCCCGGCTGCCTGCCCACGCTCTGGGGCGACGACGAGCGGTTCGTCCGCTCCTACCTGTCCACGTTCCCGGGTCACTACCTGACCGGCGACGGCGGCCGGTTCGACGAGGACGGCTACCTGTACGTGATGGGCCGCACCGACGACGTCATAAACGTGGCCGGGCACCGCCTGTCCACCGGCGCGATGGAGGAGGTCCTGGCGACGCACCCGGCGGTGGCCGAGTGCGCGGTGATCGGCGTGGCGGACGCGCTCAAGGGGCAGGTGCCCAGCGGGTACGTGGTGCTCAAGGCCGGCGCCGACGTGGACCCGGACGCGCTCGCCGCCGAGCTGGTCGCGCTGGTCCGGCAGCGGATCGGCCCGGTGGCCGCGTTCCGCCGGGTGACAGTGGTGCCGGCGCTGCCCAAGACGCGCTCCGGGAAGATCCTGCGGCGCACCATGCGGGGCCTGGTGGAGGGGCGCGACGAGCCGGTCCCGGCGACCATCGACGACCCGGGCGCGCTCGCCGTCTTCCGCGACCTCGGCACCACCGACTGAGACGGCCGACCCGCCCCGGACGAGCTGACGCGGTCCCCGGCCGGACTCCACCGGCCGGGGACCGCCTGCGGTCAGCGCCGGACCGGGTTGTCGGCGGCGTAGTCGCGGGCGACGCGGACCAGTTCCACCAGGCCGCCGGCGTACTCCTGCGCCTCGGCGTGCGCCTCGTCGAACGGCGGCTGGAAGCCGACCCCCTCCCACTGACCGGTGGCCTCGTTCCACCTGTCGTTTCCGACCTCGAAGTCCCAGGCGAAGATGCCCAGCTCGTAGTAGAGCTGGTCGGCCGAGTTGCCGGCCGCCGAGTAGAGCACGTCGGCGACCGGGCCGGTCTGCGACGGCCAGGTGAAGGTGCCGCGCTCGGCCGCGATCGCGCCGACGATGCGCCGCGCGCTGCCCAGGAACAGCGTCGACTCGTCGATCGACGGGCGCGGCAGCGTCACCCGCCCGTCGGCCTTGTACGCCCCGGGCGGCCACATGAAGTAGCCGCCGTACGAGTGCACGTTCATCGCGAACTTGATGTTCGGGTGGGCCTTGGCCAGGTCGATCACGTTGCGGCTCTCCGGCTCGGACAGCTCCGCCGTGCCCGCGTAGTTGCCGGACAGGCAGTTCGCGCTGGCGCCCACGTATCCGTCGAACAGGGAGCCGACCGTGTAGTTGCGGTTGACGTCGACGCCCCACATGGTGCGGTACTTCGGGTCACGGGAGGCGCCGCTGCAGTGGTTGACCAGGTTCTTGCGCTGGAAGTTGTAGTCGTTGAAGGAGTAGTTCGCGCCGTCCGGGTTCACCGTCGGGATGACGAACACGTCCACCTGCTCCAGCAGCTTGCGGGTCGCCGCGTCGGTACGCGCGTTCGCCAGCAGCCGCTCGGCGAACTCCAGCGTGACGAGCGGGGTGGCCCACTCACGGGCGTGCTCCTGCGAGTACGCCAGCACACCGATCCGGGAGCCGTCGCGGTGCTTGCCGATGCGCAGCGCCTGCACGGTCCACGGCCGGGCCGGCACCTCGGTGCCCTGCAACCCGTCGTCGAGACGTACCGGCCCGGCCACCGGCATCGGCAGCCCGGCCGAGCCGTCCTCCACAGTGGCCCGGAAGCGGGCACCGCGCGGCGCGTTGATCAGGGCGGCGACGTCGTCGGTGGTGCTGGTGACCTTGCCCGCGCGGTCGGTGGCCAGCGAGACGGTGAGCACCCGGTCCCGGTAACGCATGCTCAGTGGCCGGTTCGGCCGGCCCGGGTCGACGGTGCGTACCTGCACGCCGTTCATGCCCTGGTCGCCGAAGCGGACCGACTCCACCACCACTGCGGCGGCCGCCGGGTCGCCCAGGTAGGCGGCGGCGTTCCGCCGGTAGCCCTGGGTCTTGTTCGGCAGGTCGATCACGTCGACCAGGTCGCGGTACTGGCGGCCGAGCCGGGCGATGCGCGCCTTGATGTCCACCGGCGTCAGGTAGGCGTCGATGAAGTCCTTCTGGTAGCCGGCCGGCTGCGGCGGCGGGGTCGCGTTCGGCCAGAGCGACGGTGTCACCGGCCGGCTCGTGCCGCCCAGCGTGGAGGTGGCGGTGAGCTGCACCGGCCGGCTCGGCACCGGCTGCGGAAGCGCGTAGTGGTACTGGTACTCGCCCGAGTCCTCGAAGCGGTACAGCGGGAACGAGCCGGTGGCGCCGTCGGCGGTCCGCCAGGTGACGGTGATCTCGACGTCCGGGTCGTCGGTGGCGGTGGTGGCGACCTGGGCCTGGAGGAACGTCCGGCCGCCGGTGGTCCACCAGTACGCCTGGAGGAACTGGAGCGTGTCGACAGTGGTGGCGGCGCCGCTCGCGCGCAGCCCGGCGCGGGTGCTCTCCTGTGCGGCGCGGCGGCTCTCGGCCAGGTGCCGGGTCCCGTCGTCGGCGCGCTGCACCACCTGCAGGGCGGTGGCCCCCTGCCGGGTGAGGTCGGTGAGCTGCCGTCCGGTGAGGACCAGGTCGGCGATCCACTCGCCGTCGCGGGAGCGGGGGCGGTTGGCCAGGTCGGCGCCGCCGGCGACCAGGCGGTCGAGCTGCGCCCGGTCGGCCAGTCGGACGCGGACCAGCGCGGTCTCGGCGGGGGCGAGCGTGATCGTGGGGGCGGATGGTGCGGCGGCGCCCGGCCCGGGATGGGCCAGCGCCGCGGCGATCAGGATGCTGGTGGTGGCGAGTGCGGTCCACCGTCGTCGGACGAACACGGGGCCTCCTGACGAACGTCGATCTCTCTGCCGTTCACACCAGCCGAGACATCGATCACTGTCAAGCTCAGTTCCGGTCAGCCGGCGAACCGGTACAACCGGAACTCCTTCTCCGCGCCGCACACCAGCATCTCCGTGTTCCACGAGCAGGACTCGCTGCGGATCTGCTTGAGCTGCCCCATCTCGACCGGCTTGCCGTCCACCGCCGTCCCGGCGAGGACGCGGTCGTCCTCGTACGCGCTCGGCGCCTCGGAGAAGATCAGCAGGTTGCCGGCGTTCAGCCGGACCGCCGTCCCGTCCCGGTCGCGCAGCACCGGAGTGCCGTCCGGCGCGAACAGCGTCACCGCGTCCGGCGAGTCCCGCCCGGCCAGCACGTGCTCACCGACCGGCACCAGCGACTCGGCGCGCGGCGCCCGCCACTGCCGGGTGCCCTCGCCCTCGGTCGCCGCCACCACCCGGGTGTCGTCGGCGCCGCTGCCGGGCGTCTCCAGCAGGCACACGCGACGCTCTCCGCAGGTGACGAGATCCTTCACCCGGCCGCCCTGCTCCGGCGCCTCGTACAGCACGCTGGGCGTGCCGAGACCGCCCAGGTCGTAGGCGAGCAGCCGCAGGCCGCGCTCGTTCTCCGCCACGTACAGCCGGTCGTCGCGGGCGGCCACCGGATCGTCGAGCCCGGCGACGTTGCCCCGATCCTTGAGGACCTTGCCGGTGCGCATGTCCAGCACCCGGACCGACCGGTCCGCGCCGACCTGGACGAGCCGGTCCGCCTTCCCCGCCCACGGGGCGAGCGGCGAGCCCTCGGCGTTGCCGGGCCCGTCCAGTGCCGCGCCGGTGCCGACCGGGACCACCTTCGTGCGCGCGTCGCCGTACTCGGTGCGCGGGTTGGGCCGTTCCCACCGCTGCCCGCCGTCGCTCAGCCGCAGCCCGATCAGGCGTTCGCCGGTGCGGTCCAGCCGGACGATCGTGTCCGGCCCGAGGTACAGGGTGTCGTCGCGGCCGACGTCGGTCCGCCAGCGCTGGTCCCCGGAGTCCTCGTCGAGCACCGCGAGCACGCGGGGGGTGTCGCTTCCGGTGGCGTCGCCGAGGACGAGCAGTCCGTCGGGCAGCGTCCGGATCCCCGCCCACCGCTGCGCGGTCGCGTCGGTCCGCTTCTCCCAGACCGTCCTGCCGGTGGCCGCCTCGACGGCGCTCACGTGGAGGTGCCCGTCGGGCAGCGAACGGGCCAGGTAGGCGCGTTCCCCGAGCGTCGCGGTGAACATCTGGTCCGGCCGCGTGTCACCGGCGGCCACCGTCTTCACCAGTTCGGCGGTGTGGAAGTCCAGCGCCGGATGCCGGTCCCGGAACACCCAGAGCAGCACCGACGCCGCCACGGCGACGACCACGAGACCCGCGCCGAGCGCGATCCACCGGCCGCGCCGGGGCCGGCCGCCGCCGGGCCGGACACCGTTCGGCGCGGGGGAGAAAGGCGCCCCGGGTACGCCGGGCTGCCAGCCGCCGGGCGGGGGAGCGGACGGTCCGGGTACGCCGTAGCCGGCGGGGTGGGGCGGAACCGGCCCGTGGGCGGCCGGCATGTGGTCGTACCTCGTGGGCTGTGGCGGAACCGGGCCGGGCGTGCCGTCGTACCTCGTGGCGGCGGTCTGCGGGACGGGGCCGTCGGCGACCAGCGTGCCGTGCGGTCCGGCGGACGCCGCGTCCGGACCGCCGAGCGGCGCGGTCGGGTTCGTCCTCGTCGCACCGGCGGGGGCCGTGGCGGCGGTCTCGCCCGCGGCCGGCGCGGGCCGTGTCGATTCGGGTTGCGTCGGCGCGGGTGGTGCCGGCGCGGCCTGGACCGGCACGCCGGGACGGCCGGACCGCCGGGGCAGCGGCAGGTCGGTGAGCGCGCCCTCGGCCACCGGCATCTCCGGCTGCTCCAGCACCGTCGGCGCGATGCCCAGCTCGGCGTGCAGCAGCCGGGCCACCAGCGGCACCCGGGTCGACCCGCCGACCAGGAACAGACCGGAGAGCTGCTCCGGGCGCAGCCCGGCGGCGGCGGTCACCTCGCGGGTCTCCGTCACCGCCCGGGCCAGCAGCGGCGCGGCCAGGCGTTCGAAGTCCTCCCGGGACAGCGGCACCGCCGCCTCCACCCCCGGTACGGCCACCGGCGCGACCATCGCCCGGGACAGCATCTCCTTCGCGCCGCGCACGTTGTCCCACAACTGCTGGCGGGCCCGCCGCTCGGCGGTGGTCGCCGGATCGGTCAGCCGGGCCCACTCGCCCGGATGGGCCGGGCCGACCAGTTCGCCGAGCCGTCCGAGCAGGGCCGCGTCCAGGTCGAGGCCGCCGAGGTCGGGGATCCCACCGGTGGCGACCAGCTGGAAGCCGGAGTCGCCCCACGGGTCGGCGCCCTCGTTGCGCAGCACCGCCACGTCGAGCGTGCCGCCGCCGAAGTCGAACACCGCCACCGCACCGCCCACCGGCACCGGCCGGCGCAGCACCTGCGTGAAGTAGCGCGCCGCGGCCACCGGCTCCCGCAGCAGACGGGTGCCGGGCGCGATCGGCCCGGCAAGCGTGTGCTCGGCCGCGGCCGGCCAGCCGGCGAGTTCCAGCGCGTCGTGCAGCACCTGACGGCGGGCCGGCGTCCAGGCCGCCGGGTGGGTGACCACCGCCGGGGGCAGCATCCCGACCGCCGCCACCGCCGCGTCCGCGACCGCGCGCAGCGTCGCGGCCAGCAGCTCCGCCGGCCGGTACGCCCGCCCGCCCAGCTCCACCGTCTCCTCGTCGACCCGGCGCTTCGGGTTCGGCTCGTAGGCGGCCGGGTCGGCCTGGGCCAGGCGCTGCGCGTCCCGCCCGACGTGCAGGTGACCGTCCGCGTCGGCGTAGACGCCGGACGGCAGGATCGGATGGCCGTCGACGAGCACCGGCCGGGTCCGCCCGTCCGGCCAGCGCAGCACCGCCACCGTGTTCGAGGTGCCGAGGTCCACGCCGAGGGCGAAACCGTCCTGTTGGCCTGCCATCCGCGGCTACCTCCACCACCCGACGAGGATGTCCGGCCCGCATCGTACGCAGCCCACGCTGCCCCGCTTCCCACCCGGCCCGGCGGAATGGGGTGGCCGGTGGGACCGTGGCCGAATACCGTCGCGGTCATGAAGGTGATCTCCGTCAACGTGGGCCGACCGCAACCGAACCCGTGGAAGGGGATCGGCGCCACCGGCATCGACAAGCGCCCAGTCGACGGCCGGGTCGCCGTCACCGCGCCCGGCCCCAAGGGCACCGGCGCGGTCGGGCTCGCCGGTGACCGGGTCTACGACGTGGCCCACCACGGCGGCACCGACCAGGCGGTCTACGCGTACGCCCGGGAGGATCTGGACCACTGGGAGGCCGAGCTGGGCCGCCCGCTCGCCGACGGCAGCTTCGGCGAGAACCTGACC
The DNA here is from genome assembly GCF_057196585.1 of Micromonospora sp. ATLC20. Taxonomy (NCBI): domain Bacteria; kingdom Bacillati; phylum Actinomycetota; class Actinomycetes; order Micromonosporales; family Micromonosporaceae; genus Micromonospora; species Micromonospora sp. ATLC20. The sequence goes on along the minus strand of NZ_JBXUOV010000106.1, from coordinate 9,503 downwards.
ACCAGCGGGCTGGACGTCAACGGCGCGCTGATCGGCGAGCGGTGGCGGATCGGTCCGGACCTGGTGCTGGAGGTCTCCTGCCCGCGCATCCCCTGCGGCACGTTCCAGGGGTGGCTGGGCGAACGCGGCTGGATCAAGCGGTTCACCGAGCAGGTACGGCCCGGGGCGTACCTGCGGGTGGTCACGCCGGGCAGCGTCGGCGCCGGAGACCCGGTCGAGGTCGTGCACCGGCCCGACCACGACGTGACGGTGGCGCTGGTGTTCCGGGCCGTCACGCTGGAGACGGACCTGCTGCCCCGGCTGCTGGTCGCCGACGCGCTCCCCGAGGAGGACATGGCGCGGATCCGCCGCCGCTTGACCTGAACCGCACTTCAGGTCGGACGCTTCCCGGTGTGCTGAACTCCGTACTCGACGAGGCGTACGAGCGCGTACGCCACACCGGTCCCGAGCGTGACGGGTGGCTGTCCAACCACGTGCCGATGGCCGCGGAGGCCCTGGTGCGTCACGGCCACGGGCGGGCGGTGCACCGCTGGATCGACGCGTACGCCGGCCGGCTGGAGGAACGCCCGCGCGGCATCCGGCGCATCGTCGCCGAGGAGTGGCGTGACCCGCTCGGCGACCCGGTGCGCACCGGCGACTGGCTCGACCTCTTCGACCGCGAGCTGGCCGGCGCGCCGTGGCGCGACGTGCTCGCTCGCTGGTGGCCGCGCCTGCTGCCGGGCATCGCCGCCGGGGCCACCCACGGCGTCATCCGGGTCGGCCACGCCGTGCGCGCGCTGCTCGACGCCGAGACCGCACCGCGCGTGACCGAACTCGGCCAGGGGCTCGCCTACTGGGCCGCCCGCTGGCAGCCGCTCGCCCGGCCCGGCGCCGGGCCGTACCCCGGAACCGACGCCCGGTCCGCGCTCGACGCCGTGCCCCGCGTACCCGATCAGCGGTTCGGCATCCGGTCCCGCCTGGCGCAGCTGGCCGACCTGGACCGGTGGCCGGCCGTCGCGGCGGCCGTGCCCGGCGACGCCGCCGCCGACGTGCCCACCCGCCTCGCCGCCGTCGTCGACGCCGCCGTGGTGCGGCACGGCACGCACGGGTACGCCGCCCCGGTCATGCTCGTGCACGCGGCGACCGCGCCGAACGCCGTCCTGCGTACCCTGCCGGCCCTGCCGCCGGCGCTGTGGCAGCCGAGCCTGGCCGCCGCCTGGGCGGCGACCGCCGCCGTCACCGCCGCCTACGCCCCGGCCGGGGCCCGTGCCCTCCCGCCGGCCGCCGGGCCGGAACTCGACGAGGCCATGGCGCGGGCGCTGGACACCGGGGACGCGCACGCGATCAAATTCATCGACACCCTGAGCGACGCGTACGCCCGCAGCGGCGACCCGGCCCTGCGCGCCGTGGCCGCCCGATCCGTCGAGCAGATCGCCGCCGACTGACGGCCTCGGCTCGGTACCGCCGACACGTGGAGGGCTGATGACACCCGACGACGAGGCGTTCCTGCGCCGTGCCGTGGAACTCGCCGACCGGGCGGGCGCGTCCGGCGAGCGGCCGTTCGCGTCGCTGCTCGTCGGCGCCGACGGCACCGTGCTGATCGAGGACCACAACACTGTGGTCTCCGACCGGGACGTCACCGCCCACCCGGAGCTGAAGCTGGCCCGCTGGGCCGCCCGTCAGCTCGCCCCCGAGGCGGCGGTCGCGACCACCATGTACACCAGCTGCCAGCCCTGCCCGATGTGCACTGTGGCGATCAACGCATCAGGCCTCGGCCGGGTCGTGTACGCGTTGTCCACCGAGCAGTTCGAGCAGGTCAAGCCCGCGACGCCCGCGCCGCGTCCGGTGCGGTACGACGGGCCGGCGCTGTTCGACGAGGCGCGGCGGCCGATCGAGGACCACTACTAGTCCATCGGCCCGCTTCTCCGCCTGAGCGCCGAGATCGCCTCCGCTGCGGGGCGCCGCGTGTGCCGTGCGACGCCTACGCTGTGCCGCACGGCGACAGGGGGTGGGCCGGTGGGGCGTCGGCTGGGGCACGTCGCGATGGCGCTGCTCGGCGCGCTGCTGTTCGGCACGGCCGGCCTGGCCGTCGGGTCCTGGTACGGCGGCCGGGGCGCCGAATCGCCGAGCCCCGAGGCAGCCCGGAGCGCGGCCGGCGAACTGCTTACCGGTGTCGAGCCGATCGGTTCGATCACCGAGCGCGGCTACCGGTACGGCGTCTTCCTGGCCGCCGACGACCTCGGCGGTAACCGGGCCGAGTTCCAGTACGGCGACGGCCCCGACTGCACGTTGTCGGAGCGGATGCGGGGTGCCGCCGAGACGGGCGGGTGGCGGGAACTCCGTCGGGTGCCGGGAGCATCGTGCGACGGCTGGCGGGCCGAGCGAGACGGTATGACGGTCACCCTCACGCATCCGGCATACGGGTCGAGGCTGAGCATCACGCAGAGCGCTCCCGGAGGGTTCCGCGTCGCCACCATCACCGGCACCCTGCTCGGCGTCGCCGCCGGTGCGGCGCTGTTCTGGGTGGCGGCGCGGAGTCGCCGGCCCGTACCCCGGGTGGTCGGCACGCTGGTGACCGTCGGCCTGTTCCCGGCAGCCGTCGTCACCTGGGCGGACCTGGCCGTGCACCGGCTCGCCGAGCCGGTGTGGCCCGTCTGGCGCGGGCTCGCTCCGGTGCTGGTGCCGTTCTGGCTGGTGCTCCTTCTGATCGGCGTGATCGTCCTCGCGAGGCGACCGGATCCGGCAGTGCCCGCCACCGACGCGGTCGCGGCTGGCCGTGCCGGCTGATCAGTGGACGCACAACTCGTCGTACGGCACGCAGTCCCACAGGGTGTTCGCACGCTCGCGGACGACCGCGAACACCGGCCGGGACAGCACGACGTCGCCCGTCCGCTGGACGCGCATGACGATCCCCAGGTCGTCGGAGGCCGGATCGCCTTCCGGGGCGTACTGCGGCGCGATGCCGCGCGCCAGCACGTAGCTCAGGAACTGCTCCTCCAGCCGGGACGGCACGCGTCCGACCAGGCTGATCCCGTCCAGCGTCACCTGTGGGCTGTACCGCGCATCGACGACTACGCAGAACAGGCCCTCTGACCTGCCGAAATAAGCCGTGACCGCCGTGGCGTGGGCAGCGGCGCCCGCGTTGCGGAACTCCGCCTTCGTCGGCCGGTCGAAGTCGCGGTGTGCGACGGAAACCGATGCGGCGAACCCGGGCAGCGCCTCGGCGGCCTCGTCGTGGCTCATTCCGAACCGCAGAGGTCCCACGCCGGCTCCCGGCGTGTACGTCCACTGCTCCCGCTCGGCCTCGGTCAGGACATGCCAGGGGTTCGTCATGAGGCAGGCGCTTCCATCTCGTTCGTGGCCGCGGGGTTCGTGCTCGGCCCGGCTCGCCACCAGCGGATGCCGATGGGTCATCGGTTGTTCGTCCATTCTCCGGACGGCTGCGTTCCGCCGACTACCGGAAGCGGTCCGGGACGTAGAGGACAGCCGCGGGACGCGGGCTAGCCTGACCGCCGTGACAACGATCGAGCAGTTGGAACGGGACGTCTGGCCGGACCCCGGCCGGGAGGCCACGTCTCTCGTGAGGCGCTGCTCGGAGCTACGACGCAAGCCGCTGGCCGAGTTCACCGTGGAAGACCTGCGCATCATGCTCGGGCAGGGGATCGGCGTGTCGGCTCTGCTGCCTCTCGCGGTACAGGTCCTGCTCCGCGATCCGTTGGCCGAGGGCGACTACTACCCGGGTGACCTGCTCGCCAACGTGCTGCGGCTTCCCGGCCCGGCGTGGTCGGGCCTGCGAACGGAACGGGAGCGGCTGCGGTCGGTTCTGGCGGAGCTCGTCGCCGGTCGCCCGTCCTCCGACGCCGGTCCGGGCCCTCGTGACCCGGACCAGCGTCTTCGCGGCGCCATCGGGCAGTTTCTCGGCGATGAGAGCGGAGTTCCAGCTGGTGGGTACGCCAGTCCATGGCGGCGAGCAGGACCTCTACCAGGGCCGACCGATTCGCCGCGCCGATCCCCTCCAGCGCCCGGTGCATGACGTTCCCGGCGTCCTCGGGCAGTTCCCGCGGACCGAGCATCGGCAGTATCAGGATTAGCCGCTGCGCCCAGCCGCTCGTCCGGCAGTGCCGCCACGGCGAGCAGTTCCGCCCAGGTCATCGCGGACGTGAACCCGTGGCCGCCGACCGAGGCGAGAACCTTCGCCGGCTGCCCCGGCCGGTCCTCCACGAAGTCGAGTCCCGTCTCGTCCTCGAGGTTGCGGTAGACGATCCGAAGCCACACGTCTGCGTCGAGCCGCACCGAGACCGCCGGCCAGCGCTCCGGGTCGTTGAGGACGTCACACATCGCGTCGTAGTCGGCGGCCGGCACTCCGAAGGCGGCCTCCGACTCGACCGTACGCCCAGCAGAGGACAGACATTGCAGCCGATGACATTCAGCCACACGATCTCCGCACCGCCGGAGAAGGTGTGGCGGTGCCTCGCCGACGTCGCGCGGTATCCGGCGCTGCTGACCAAGGTCGACGCGACCGAGCTGCTCCACAGCCAGGCGTTCGGAACGGGCACGAGATGGCGGGAGACCCGCAGGCCGTACGGCTGGCCCGTCACCGTGGAACTCCGCGTGACCGACTGCCGGCCCCCGTTCCGCTACGTCGTCGAGTGCTTCGCGGGCGGGCACAGTGTGACCGAGTACCGGCTGGTTCCCGGTGCCGCGGTTGGTACCACCGACCTCCAGCTCACCTACACCTTGACCGGTGGCTCACCGATCCATCGGATCAGCCGGGTCATCGCCCGTCGACGGTTCCTCGCCTGCGTCAGGGAGAACAACGTCCAGGACCTGCTCGACATCGAGCGAGCATGCGGGGCCAATGCCTGAGGACGCGGGTGGGTGGCAGGAGCCTCGTACGGTCGACGGGGTGTTGTTCGAACCGGTGACCGCGGAGTTCTCGTTCCTCGACGACGGGAACGAGCTGGTCGGCGACGTCGTCCGGCCGCCCTGGCCGGGGCCGTACCCGGCGGTGGTCTTCGTCGAGGGTTCCGGGCCGGGCGGTCGCGATCAGGGGGCGTGGCAGACGAGGCTGGCCGCAGCCGGCTTCGCGAGTCTCGCCTACGACAAGCCCGGTTCCGGTGCGTCGACGGGTGACTGGACCCGTCAGACCATGGCCGACCGCGCCGCCGAGACCGTGGCCGCGGTCCGGGCCGTCCGAAGCCGCGAGGACGTGCTGTCCGGCGCGGTCGCGCTGATCGGCGGCAGCCAGGGCGGCTGGGTGGCTCACCTCGCTGCGGCAGCGGACCACCGGATCGCGGCGGTGGTGACGGTGTCGGGGCCGGGCGTGAGCGTACGGGACCAGGAGGAGTACCGGCTCCGCCACCAACTCGCTGCGGAGGGCTTCGGCGGCGCCGACATCCAGCAAGCGCTTCTCCTGCTACGCGACCAGATCCGGCGGGTCCAGTCGGGCGACGACCCGGCGCGCGTGCACGCCGCGCAGGCGCACTGGCACGGCGCTCCCTGGTATCCGATGCTCGCCGGGACGACACCCGAGTCCATCGCGTTCATCGCGGGCATCGCGGACTACGACCCCGCCCCGGCACTGGCGGCTCTGCGCTGCCCGCTGCTGGCGATCTTCGGCGCGGACGACCTGCTCGTGCCGGTGGAGGCGAGCGTGCGCGCCATCAGCGGCACCCTCGACGGCGCACGCCACGCCGATCACACGACTGTGGTCTTCCCCGGTGCCGACCACAGCATCCGCGTCTACACGGGGGAAGGGCCCGCGCAGGTCAGGGAGGGGCGCTACACCCCTGCCGAGCGAGCGCCGGGCTTCGACGAACTCGTCGTCACCTGGCTGCAGCGCCGCCTGCCGGCGACCGACCTGGGGTACGCGGCGCGCTGATCGCGGCATGGGCGGGTGCTCACGCGGGGAACCACCTCCACTGCCCCTCGGAGACGACCTCGACGGCGCCGTCGGTCACCTTGATGGCCGTCTGGTCGTCGATCGCGTACGCCGGACCGGCGATCTCGGCCGCCCACTTCTCGGCAGACGCCATGGTGTTGTCCGGTTCGAGGCCCAGGTGCGGGAAGATCGAGAAGTCGACGAGCCCGAGCGTGCGGTCGTCGGGTGCGGACTGCCACTCGACGAATTCCGTACCGATCCGGGGGGTGAGCACCATGCTGCCGGCGCTCAGCCCGACCCAAACGGTGTCCCGCAGCGACGGCAGGAGGTCCGCCAGCCCGGACTGCCGCATCCAGTGGCACAGGTACGTCGCGTCGCCACCGTGCACGAGCAGGACGTCGGCCTCCCGGACCCAGGGGACCCAGTGCTCCTGGCCGATGCTGGGTAGCGCTGACAGTTCGAGTACGCCCAGCGACTTCCAGCCGAGACCGCTCATGGGCAGCGGCGTCTGACCGGTGATGAAGCGCCAGGCCGAGGCCGGTCCGCCCATCGGGTACGCCGCAGTGGGGATGCAGAGGGCGCTCGATTCGGCGATCGGCTTGCCCAGCAGGTCGACCAGCGCATCGTTGATGCTCGGGTTCTGGACGCCTGCGGATGTGAGGAGAAGTTTCACGCTTGCCTCCTGCGCGTAGCGGTCATGATGCTCTGCCCGGTGTCCGGAGATCGGTGCACAGGAGTGCTGACCGGACGCGGTAACGAAACTCATCGCGATCCCGGCTGTACGGCCGGTCGATGCGTGACCGGTAGAGCCCTAGGCTGACGCCATGTCGGCGGAGCACGAAGTGATCGACCTGGACGAACGCGGTCACCGGCCGGCGGATTCGGACGGCGCTGTTCCTGGTCGCCGCGGGTCCGGACGAACGATGACCGTACGGCTCGTTGCTGCCTTCGTGATCGGCGCCGTGCTCGGCGGTGTCGGTGTGAGCGAGCTGCGAGTCTCGCGGGACGAGCGGGAGCGGAATGCCTCGGTCGCGCTCGTGGCCCTACCTCAGGACAGAGTCAGCGGGGGTTCGGGTACGGAAGTCCTGGGCGTCGTCCAGCTGAACGGACAGCTCGCGGTGATCAACACGGGACCCGCGCCGATCACTGTCGGTGCGGCTGTCGGTCAACGACCGGGCATCCAGGTCCGTGACACCGGCCAGTCGAGGCTGCTACGACCTGGCGGTACCGGCTGGATCGATGTCGAGGTGCGCGTCGAGTGCGCTAGTTCCACCGCGTTCGAGAGCGAGCCGTTGTCGATACGGTTCTCGGTCGAGACCGCCGACCGGCAGGCCAGAGAGGTCAGCTACCCCGTCGCCGTGAAAGGAAGCGCCTGGGAGCGGGAGGCGGAGATGCCGTGCGCGTACCTCAGTCACTCGGGGAGACGCGGCGGCTAGCGCAGGGGTCACAGCACCATGCGGGCGGCCCTGCTCCATCAGCACACCATCGGCGAGCGCGACCAAGAGATCGCCTCGGCGCTGCATCACCGGATCGCCGGGGCGGGCTGACATCGCCGGTGAACGGCGCAAGATCGAAAATGGGGAAGGAATGCGATGGCCCAGGTGCCGCGATCATGCGGTCTGCCTGGGCCTTCGTTGGTGGAGCGGGCGACGGGAATCGAACCCGCACCGTCAGTTTGGAAGATCGTGCTCAGCCGGTCGTGATGCCCGAAACGCCTGGTCCCAACGGCCGAGCCAGTTGCCCCTCGTGCCCGCTCATGACCGCTGCGCGCCCCGGCTACTGGCCCATGGATGGCCCATGATGGCCTTGGGAGACACCATCATGTAACGCCCCCCGATATAGCTTCGCGTCCGATATATTGCGGGCATGGACACACCGCTACGTGAGCCGACCTTCTTGATCCTGACCGCGCTGGCGAAGGAGCCGATGCACGGCTACGGGTTGATCGGCGAGGTTGCCGTTCTTTCCGATGGCAGAGTTTCACTGCGTCCAGGCACCCTCTACGGGGCGCTTGACCGGCTGGTCGACGCCGGCCTGGTGGAGGTCGACCGGGAGGAGGTCGTGAACGGTCGAGCGCGTCGCTACTACCGCCTCTCGCCAGCCGGCGACGCCACTTTGGCGGAGGAGACGGACCGGCTGCGGCGCAACGTCGAGGCGGCCACGACGCGGCTTCGCGCGCGAGCCCGCACCGGCCGGTCGCTCACTGCGCGTACCGCCGGAGGCTTGGCGTGACCAACTTGGAACGCAGGTACCTGCGCCTGCTGAATGTGTACCCCTCGGACTATCGCCGGGCGCGTGGGGCCGAGATCGTGGGAACGTGCCTTGACCTGGCCAAGCCTGGCCAACGCTGGCCCTCACCTGGCGACATCACGGATCTCGTGCGCGGCGGCGTCCGTCAGCGGCTGCGCGCCGCCGGCCTCATTGATCTCGTTCCCGGGGTGCATCTCGCCTCGGTCGTGGCATTGCTCGCTGCTACCGCCTTTGCGGCCATCTGGTGGGTGGCGGAACTGCGTCCCGTGGCGCCCGTTGGGGACCACCCGCACATGAGTCCCTTCGCCTCACTCGGGTTCATTGCGTGGACCGCCTGGCTGGTCGCCGCGATCGCCGCAACCGTCTCCCCGGGCCGGACGACGCGAGTCGCGGTAGCCGTAGCTCTTGCGCTCACGATCGCGGCAGTGCCACTGAGCGCGTTGACCGGCCTGTCCAGGCCACCGCTGTTCATCCTGCTGCCGCAAGTCACTCTTGGCGCGCTAGCGCTCCTCCTGCCGGAGGGGTCTTTGACCCTCATTCGGGTTGGAGTACCACTCGCGGCGGTAGGCGCAGGTGGGACAGCGGCTTACCTGATCCTGCACGACGCGTTCGATGGGTACTACGCCGCCAGTACCGCCCGGTTTCTACCGGCCGCCGGTGGGCTTCTGCTGGCTGTCGCTCTGCTACTGGCTCTCGGCCTGGCCCTCCATCGTGACAACCGCGGCGTCTGGGCCTCGCTGGTGTTACTTACTCCGGTCGCTCAGCTCTCGCTGCACAAACTGGCTGGAAGTGTGAGCCCGTGGCGGGGCTCCCCAAGTGTGGAGTTCAGCGCCCTCGCCACGTACGCAGTCCTCGTGAGCCTGCTCGGCCCGGTCCTTCTCACGCTGGTGGTCGTCGCTCGCCAACGGCCGGGTGGTAACGGCGAAAGAGACGGGCATCGCGGCAATCGCGGAAGCATTCGCCGACACATGTTTCGGATCTAGCCCCAAGCCAAGGTCAGCCAGGCTGGCACCAGTCGGTCGCTTCGTTCGTCAACGGGGGTGGGCGAAGCAATCCGGCGGGCTGGCAGTCGGAAACTGATCAGGCGCCGCACAAGCGTCTAGGCGGGGCCAGAAGGCGGGTCTCCTCGTCGGGCAGTCGTCAGACCGTCCAGCCTCCCCAGGCCGGGACAAGGTGGAGCGCCCTACTGGACGTACGACCTTGGCCCGGCCTGGGGAGGCTGGTAGCCCTTGTGGTGCCCGGCGAGGTGATCCGCTCCCGGCCGATCTCTGAGGAGGGTCGGGGTTCGGGGCGGAGCCCCGAGGTCTTCAAGCTCTTGCATCTCGTAAGCGTGGCCGGCCGGCCCGGCCGATGCCGGCCGGAGGTCGCCAGCAGGCCGGGGCCGGGCCGGCGC
>NZ_JBXUOV010000105.1:0-20086 GCF_057196585.1 Micromonospora sp. ATLC20 | reverse complement strand
GGTGGAGGTGGAGCCGACCACCGGAGCGCCGGTGGACGCGGTGCCCAACCGCGTGCCGGTACGCCAGCCCCGCTGGCAGCGGGAGTCCGCCTCGTCCGGCGGCTGGGCGCCGATCGAGGAGGTGCACTGGGACGGCACGCCGCTGCGCGACGAGCCGCGCCCGCGTCCCGCCCGGCACCCGGCGCGGCGGGAACGCACCCGCCCGGTCGCACCGCCGAGCCCGCCCACCGGGCTGACCGTGCTGCTGACACTGAGCCTGCTCGCCGCGTTCTTCGCCTGGGTGAGCGCCGGGCCGTTCTGGCTGGTGGTGGGGCACTCGACCGGCGGCACCGTGATGATCACCGAATGCGCCGGAAGCGGGTTGACCCAGCGCTGCCGGGGCATCTTCTCCGCCGACGGCGACCGGTTCCAGGCCCACGGGGTACGGGTCAGCGGCGTACCGGCCGGGCGCACCGACACCGGCAGTTCCCTGCGGGCGCGGATGACCGGGCCGGACGGGTCCACCGCCTACGCGGACACCGGGGTCGGGCGGCACCTGCGCTGGCTGCTGGGGCTGGCCCTGGTGGCCGGCTGCGCCGCCGGGATCGCCAGGTGGACCGGGGCGACCCGGCTCGCTGACGAACGGCAGCGGCGCTGGGCGGTCGGCCTCGCGCTCGCCGGGCCCGCGTTGATCACCGTCGGCTTCCTGGCCGCCGCCTGGTAGGTGCCCGGCGCCTCAGCTGTGCACCACCGCGTACACCTCGCGCCGCCGCAGCCCGTACGCGGTGGCGACCTCGGTGATCGCGTCCCGCCGGGACAGCCCGGCCGCCTCGCGCTCGGCCACCGCCGCGCGCAGCGTCTCGTCGTCCGGCCGGACCGCGGGCGTGGCCGGTGCGCCGGCCACGACGAGCGTGATCTCGCCCCGGGGGTCGCCCTCGGCGGCCCACTCGGCCAGCTCGCCGAGCGGCCGGCGGACCACTTCCTCGTACGTCTTGGTCAGCTCGCGGCACAGCGCGGCGGGCCGGTCGGCGCCGAACGCCCCGGCCAGGTCGGCGAGCGCGCCGGCGATGCGGTGCGGCGCCTCGAAGAACACCAGCGTGCGGTCCTCGGCGGCGAGCGCGCGCAGCCGGGAGCGGCGGGCCCCGGGGGTGCGCGGCAGGAAGCCCTCGAAGCAGAACCTGTCGCAGGGCAGCCCGGACAGCGCCAGCGCGGTGGTCACGGCGCTGGGCCCGGGCGCGGCCGTGACCGGCACTCCGGCGTCCAGCGCGGCCCGGACCAGCCGGTAGCCGGGGTCGGAGACGCTCGGCATGCCGCCGTCGGTGACCAGCGCGACCGTGTAGCCGGCAACGAGCACCTCGGCCAGTTCCGGCGTGCGCCGCTCCTCGTTGCCCTCGAAGTACGAGACGATCCGGCCGGGCACGGTCACGTCCAGGTCGCGGGCCAGCCGGGTGAGCCGCCGGGTGTCCTCGGCGGCGACCACGTCGGCGGCGGCCAGCACCTCGCGGAACCGGGCGGACGCGTCGGCCGGGTTGCCGAGCGGCGCGCCGAGCAACACGAGCCGCCCTACCTCGGACATTTCCCCCACGACGTGCGCTCCTTCATCGACGGTCGTACCAATTTCGGAGACGACAGACGCCACCGGGCACCTTCGCAGCCTACGATCGCCGGGTGACGAGTGCGTCGACAGCACAGAGCGCGAACCCGGACCCTTCCACCACCGACCGGGGCGACGGCGCCGGGCGCGGGCTTCCCGCCGCCGTGCGGCGCCGGCTCGCCACCGTCGATGATCGCATCGGCCGAGGTCAGGCGTGGCTGGCGACAGCGGTGGTGGTGGGCGTCGCGGCGATCCTGCGCTTCGTGGGGCTCAGTTTCCCGCCCGGGAAGATCTTCGACGAGACCTACTACGCCAAGGACGCGTACGGGCTGATCGACCGCGGCTTCGAGTGGAACTACAAGGACAACGGCCCCTCGTACGTGGTGCATCCGCCGCTGGGCAAGTGGATGATCGGCATCGGCGAGTGGGCCTTCGGCTACCAGGACGCGGACAGCGGCGTCTCGGTGCCGGGCCACCTGATCACCACCTCGCCGGAGTTCGGCTGGCGCTTCGGCGCGGCCGTGGCGGGCACCCTGTCGGTGCTGCTGCTTGTCCGCATCGGGCGGCGGATGTTCCGCTCCACGGTGCTCGGCTGCGCGGCCGGCCTGCTGCTCGCGCTCGACGGCTACCACCTGGTGCTGTCCCGCACGGCCATCCTCGACATCTTCCTGCTGCTGTTCGTGCTCGCCGCGTTCGGCGCGCTGGTGCTCGACCGGGACGCCCGGCGGCGGCGCTGGGCGCGGGCGCTGGAGGGCGGGCTCGACCCGACGCAGCCGGGCCGGGCCGGCCGCCCGTCGTCGGGCTGGCGGGACTGGCCGTGGTGGCGGCTGGCGGCCGGGGTGCTGCTCGGCTGCGCCTGCTCGGTGAAGTGGAGCGCGATCTACTTCGTACCGGCGTTCGCGTTGCTGGTGCTGCTCTGGGAGGTGGGTGTCCGCCGCTCGTCCGGGGTACGCCGGCCGTGGCGCGACGCCGTGCTCGACGAGCTGCCCTGGCTGCTCGCCGCCGGTGTGCTGATGGTCGTGACCTACGTGGCGACCTGGTCGGGCTGGCTGCTCGGGCAGGACGGCTACTACCGCCTGGCGGAGCGCTACCCGAACAACCCGGAGCTGAGCGACACCCCGTTCATCGGGGCGCTGATCAATCTGTGGGAGTACCACAAGGCCGCGTACGGCTTCCACACCCAGCTCGACGATCCGCACAAGTACCAGTCCTGGCCCTGGCAGTGGCTGCTGCTCGGCCGCCCGGTGGCGTTCCACTGGTCCGGGGACGGCAGTTGCGGCGCGCCGAGTTGCGCCTCGGAGGTGCTGCTGCTGGGCACGCCGCTGCTGTGGTGGTCGTTCCTGCCGGCGATCGCCGCGACCGCCTGGCTCGGCCTGGCCCGGCGCGACTGGCGGGCGGGCGCGATCCTGCTCAGCGCCGCCGCCGGCCTGCTGCCGTGGTTCTGGTTCGCCCTCGACGGCCGGACGATGTTCTCCTTCTACGCCGCCCCGGCGGTGCCGTTCCTGGTGCTCGCGGTGGTCTACGTGCTCGGCGCGATCGCCACTCCCGCGCCGGTGTCGAACACGGCCGCGCCACCGGACCCGCAACAGGTCCACGACAGGCGGCTGGTGGGCGGGATCATCGCGGGCGCGTACGTGTTGCTCGTGGCGCTCTGTTTCGCCTACTTCTACCCGATCTTCGTGGGCCGGGTGCTGCCGTACGCGGACTGGTCGGCGCGGATGTGGCTGGACGGCCGCTGGATCTGAGGCGGGGCGCCGGGCACAAAGAAAGCGCGCCCCGATCGCCTGCCACGGGGGAAGCGGGCGATTGGGGCGCGCAAGACAGAGCTTAACCACACTCCGGCAACGGCACAACGGGTGCGGGCCGGTCAGATTTCCGACGAGTGCACCACCGGCCGAAAGGTTTACATGGTGCAGCTAACGGTGGGTGGCCGAGCGCGACGGTGACGGCCCCGGCGGACGCCGGAAACGGGCCTCCGGCGGGCACCCGCGACCCGGATGATCTTCCAAAGTGGATCTCACTACACTTCGCCCGGTGATCAACAAGAGACGATCGACGGCCGTCCTCATCGGACTGCTGGCGGCGGCCGCGATGATCGGGCCGAGCCCCGCCGGGGCCGACGACGAGACCACCGAACCCGTCGCCGAACCACCCAAGGTCGAGCTGGTCCTCGATGTCAGCGGATCGATGCGGGCCCGCGACATCGACGGGCGCAGCCGGATCTCCGTCGCGCAGCAGGCGTTCAACGAGGTCGTCGACGCCCTGCCGGACGAGACACAGCTCGGCATCCGGGTGCTCGGCGCCACCTACCGGGGCAAGGACAAGAAGCAGGGCTGCCTGGACACCCAGCAGATCGTGCCGGTCGGCCCGGTGGACCGTACCCAGGCCAAGGCCGCCGTCGCCGGGCTGCGCCCGACCGGTTTCACCCCGGTCGGACTGGCGCTGCGCTCCGCCGCGCAGGACCTGGGCACCGGCAGCACCACCCGCCGGATCGTGCTGATCACCGACGGTGAGGACACCTGCGCCCCGCCCGACCCGTGCGAGGTGGCGCGCGAGCTGGCCGCCCAGGGCACCCGGCTGGTCGTCGACACGCTCGGCCTGGCGCCGGACGAGAAGGTACGCAAGCAGCTGCTGTGCATCGCCGGCGCGACAGGGGGCACCTACACCGCCGCGCAGAGCGCCGACGAGCTGACCGGCCGGATCAAGCAGCTGGTCGACCGCGCCCGGGACACGTACACCGCCGCCCCGGCGGTGGTCGGCGGCGGCTCGGCCTGCGAGGGCGCGCCGCTGCTCGCCCCCGGCGTCTACAGCGACCGGGAGGCGTTCTCCGAGCACCGCTGGTACCGGGTGCCGGTGCGCCCCGGGCAGGAACTGCGCGCCTCGGTCAGCGTGGCGCTGGATCGCCCGGTCAACCCGGACTACGGCGTGCTCCTGCGCGCCACCGCGCCGGACGGGCGGGAACTGGTGCGGGGCGTCGACGCGGGCAGCGGGCGTACCGACGTGGTCTCCGCCGGACTGCGCTGGTCGGCCGCCGAAGAGGAGAAGGAGGACGGCCCGAGCGCCGAGCCGACGCCGGGCACGGAGCAGGCCGTACGGACCGTCTGCCTGGTGGTCAGCAACTCGTTCGCGGCCAAGCCCGGCACCCAGGCCCGGCCCGGCATGCCGGTCGAGCTGACGGTGGACGTGGTGGCCGCCTCCCCCGCGCCGGACGGGCCGGACCTCGGCCGCGGCTGGGTGCTGCTGCTCCTGCTCACGCTCGCCGGACTGCTCACCGGGCTGGTCGCCGGACTGCTCACCCGCTGGTGGGTGCACACGTGGAGGACGAACTGAGCATGCGTACGCTGATCCGCGCCGCGGCGGCGACCACCGCCGTCGGTCTCGCCCTCACCCCGGCGGCGGCCCTGGCCGCGCCCAGCCCGTCACCGGGCGCGACCACGGTGACCAAGGCCGGCACCTCGTTCCTCACCGCCACCACCGTCACCGCCGGTCAGCCGGTGCAGGTGGGCGCGTCCACAGGCGACCACCTGTACTGGTCGTTCCGCGCCGACGCCGGGCAGGTGCACGAGATCACCGCCACCGTCACGTTCCCGAAGTCACGCAGCGGCGCGTCCACCTGGACCGTCGACGTCTTCGACGGGCTGCGCCGCCGGCAGGCGTGCACCGCGGGCGCGCAGACCCCGACCGCCGGCGCGTCGGCGACGAGCGTCGCGCTCGGCTGCACGCTGCGCCGGGTACGGCCGTGGGCCGAACCCTGGTCGGGCGACCCGCTGCCCGGCACCTACTACATCCGGCTCTCCGTCACCGACCTGCCCGAGCCCGACCTCGGTCTGCCGATCGAGGTGGAGATGCTCGTCGGCGCGACCGACGAGGGCGGCGCGTCCGGCGACGACGGCGAACTGGCCGCGCCGCTGGTGCCGAACACCCGGGCCGGCACCGTGCTCGCCGCCGAGCCGACGCCCGAACCGGTAGCCGACGAGGAGATCGACCTGACCGGCTGGCTCCCCGAGGCCGGCTCGCGCTGGGTGTGGACCACTGTGGGCGGCGTGCTCGCCGCCGTGGCCGGCGTGGTCGGCTTCGGGCTCACCCGGCGGCCCCGCCGCCCTTGAGAACCGCCGCCCTTGAGAACCGCCGTCCCTGAGAACCGCCGTCCCTGAGACCGCAGCCGGTGGCCGCCGCGAACCCGACGCGGCGGCCACCGGACGCGCTCACGCCTCGGCGATACGCGGACCGCGCGGCACCCAGCCGATGAACCGGTCCTGGAGCGCGGTGACCGGCACGGAGCGCAGATCCTGCGTCGCCGCGGCGAGGCACGACCCGAGATAGACGCTCAACGACGCCCGGTCCACCTGGTACTCGCTCAGCAGATGGTGACGTTTCGTGGCACAGGGCCACTCGTCACCGCACGAGTCGCAGGTCCAGTCCGGGGTCACCGGCACGTGTTCGCCGCCGGTACTCCCCGGAACCTCCGCGCCAGGCGTCATCGGCCGCTCCTTCCGAGTCAGGATTGGTGGTGATGGACCGGTTGCTCCCCCGCAACGTTCCTTCAGCGCCGCAGCACGCCCAAGCGTTACGGTACGTTCACCGCGTGTCCCCGTCATCCACCACTCGTGCGTGATCTGCTCCCGGCCACTGTCGCCGTCGCGCTGGCCGGCCCGGCCGATTGGACCGGTGAGCTGCTCCCGGCCGAACTGAGCGCCCTCGGCGAACGCGCGGTCCCCGGCCGCCGCCGCGACTTCACCGCCGGGCGCGTCTGCGCCCGCCGGGCGCTCGCCGCGCTCGGCCTGCCCCCCACGCCGGTACCCGCCGGCGCCGACCGGGCCCCGATCTGGCCGCCCGGCGTGGTCGGCGCGATCACCCACACCCGGGACTACTGCGCCGCAGCCGCCGCCCGGGCCGCCGACGTGCGCGCCGTCGGCATCGACGCGGAACGCTACCGGCCGCTCTCCCCGGGGGTACGCCGAAAGGTGTGCCGTCCCGACGAGGAGGCGGACCTGGCCCGGCTGCCGGCCGGCACGCCCTGGCCGACGGTGTTGTTCAGCGCGAAGGAGACCGTCTACAAGGTCTGGCACCCGCTGGTCGGTACGTGGCTGGGCTTCGCCGACGCGCGCGTCACGCTGGACCCGGACGCGGGCACGTTCCACGCCGAGATCGCACCGGCCCGGCTCGCCGCCGCCCCGGTGCCCGATCCGCCGTCGGCGGTCACCGGACGGTTCGCCGTGGACGACGACCTGGTCCGCACCGCGGCCGTCCTGCCACGTCGATGAGGCACTACCGGCCGGCTTGTGCCCGGCTTGTACCGTCGTTGCGACGGAAAATCCCGAAGGCGCCCCAAGGAGTACGGTGAGCCACCCTCAGCCTCCGTCCGGTTCACCGGACCCGAACCAGCAGCCGCCGGAACCGCCGACCCAGGCGTTCCCCACCGCACCGATGCCGCCGGTGCCGGACAGCCCGTACGCGCCGCCGCCCGCTCCGACCTCGGGTGCGCCGCAGCCGCCCGTGTCCGGCGCGCCGCAGTCGTCGGCCTCCGGGGTGCCGTATCCGCCGCAGCCGGGTCCGGGCGAGCAGTACCCGCCCGCGCCCGCTCCCACCGAGGCGTTCCCGCCCCCGCCGCCCACCTCGGGCGCGCCGTACCCGCCGCCGGGCAGCGAGTACCAGCCGCCGGGCGGCGCGTACCAACCGAGCGGCGCGTACCCGCCGCCGGGCTCCGAGTACCAGCAGCCGGGTGCCGCCTACCAGCCGCCGGGCTCCGAGTACCAGCCGCCGGGTGGGGCGTACCAGCAGCCGGGGGCCTATCCGCCGCCGGGCGGTTACCCGCCGCCGGGTGGTGGGGCGTACCCGCCGCCGGGAGCGCCGTTCGGGCCGCCGGCGAAGAAGTCGAACAAGAACGTCTGGATCACGATCGGCATCGTCGCCGTGATCCTGCTGCTGCTGTGCTGCGGTGGCGGCATCTTCGCCATCTACAGCGGCGCGAAGAAGACCCAGGATGCGATCGACTCGCTGCCCACCCCGGGCGTCACCTACGGCCAGCCGACGGCTGACGCCCCGACGGGCGTTCCCACCGGCACGCCGCAGCCGGGCAACACCGACGACAAGACGTTCAACATGCCGGCCGGCGACAGGCTGGTCGTCAACGACGACCGCGGCACCATCGAGATCACCGTCGGCAACTTCCGGACCCGGAACGCCGCCTGCAACGAGGTCATGCCCGGACCGAAGAACGGCATGTTCCTGATCGCCGACGTGACCGCCGAGATCACCAAGGGCACCGGCTCGATCAACCCGTTCTACTTCACCTGGGTCGCCGCGGACGGCACCGAGGAGAGCGGCATCGGCGGCGCCTTCTCCGGTTGCGGCAAGCTGATGACCTCGGGCACCAACCTGCCCGTGGGTTCCAAGCGCAGCGGCCAGCTCATCTTCGACGTGACGGACCAGAACGGCGTCGTCGAGTACCGGCACCTCTTCCGTCCCGCCGGGTCCTGGAAGCCCTGACCCACGCGCGACCCCGCACGGGGGCCGGTCCACAGCGGACCGGCCCCCGTGTCCGTTCGGGTGACGCCGGCAGCCGATCGGCCATTTCCATGTGCGCGTGCCGGCCCCCGGTCGCCAGGCTCGGAGCATGGCTAACGAGACGACGATCCCGCTGCTGCCGTGCCGGTCCCTGGACGACGTGGCGCCCTTCTACCAGGCCCTCGGCTTCGAGGTCACGTACCGGCAGGAGCGCCCCAACCCGTACGTGACGCTGCGGCGGGAGGATCTGCACCTGCACTTCTTCGGGATGCCGCAGTTCGATCCCGCCGACTCGTACGGCTCCTGCCTGGTCGTGGTGGACGACCTGGTCGACATCCACCGCGCCTTCGCCGACGGCATGCGGTCCACATACGGCAAGGTGCTCGTCTCCGGCGTACCCCGGATGACCCGGCCCCGGCCCCGGCACAACCAGGAGGGCCACTTCGGGTTCAGCATCGTCGACCCCGGCGGCAACTGGATCCGGTTCGTCGGCCGGGCCACCCCGCCGGAGACCGACGACAGGGGTGGGCTGGCCCGTACGCTGCGCAACGCGGTGGTGCAGGCCGACTCGCGCGGCAATCCGACGCAGGCCGCGCGGATCCTCGACGGCGCGCTCGCCCGCCCGGGGGCCGCCGACGACCCGGCCGTCTACGTGGAGGCACTGGTCTACCGGGCTGAGCTGGCGCTGCAACTCGACGAGCCGGAGTCCGCGCGGGAGTTGGTGCGGCAGGCGCGCTCGATCCCGCTGGACGACGGTTCACGCGACGCGCTGACCGACACGATGCGGCACGCCGAGGACCTGCTCACCGCCCTGCCGCCCGCGTGACCGCACGACGGACCGGCGGACCGGCGGACCGGCGGCGACGGTTTGCCGTAGCGGTCAGCGGGGACGCGATGCGGCAGGCGGCGAGCGCCGCCACGCGACGATCCGGGGAGGCGGCATGAGCGTCGAGCGCGCGAAGAACGACCTGGAGGACCTGGCCGGCCCGGCCCGGGCGCGGCTCGGTGACCTGAACCAGGACGAACACGCCGAAGCGGACCGGGTACGCGAACAGGACGAGATCCGGGGCAAGCGCCCCGGCGAGCACATCCAGGCGGACGCCCGCGACGCCGACGACGACTTCTCCACCTGACCCGGTGTCACCAGAGATCTTGCGTGGAGAAGCAGTGTCGGGGGTGGTTCCTATCCTGGGGCGATGCTTCTCACCGACGTCACCGGAGCCTGGACGGGCACCAACGGCTTCCGGCTGATGCCCGCCGACCCGCTCGCCGAGTCGCCGGCCGCGCTCACCGTCGCCACCGCGGCCGGCGGGCACCTGACCACCGTGTCGTACTCGTGGAGCCACCCCGACGACGGCCCGCAGGACGGCCTGCTGGTGATCGCCGCCGGTGACCGGCCGGGCTCGCTCGTCGCCTGGTGGGGCGACTCGTGGCACCAGCAGCCGACACCGATGACGCTCACCGGCGCGACGGGCGGAGCGGCGGCGGTCGAGCTGACCGCCGGGTACGGCGGCGGCTGGGAGTGGCGGATCGTCCTCGACACCGCCGACCCGGCCGTCCTTCGGCTGCGGATGGAGAACGTGGTCCCTGCCGACCAGGCCGGGCCCGGCACTCCGGCCGGGCCCTATCCCGCGATGCTCACCGAGGTGCGCCGGGCCTGAGCCCGGTCAGGCGTCGAGGATCTCCCGCAGCCGGCGCGCGAACGCCTCCGGCTGCCCGGCCTGGCCCATCCCCTCGCCGAGGAACCCGCCGTGGTGGCTCGGGAAGACCGCGGGTTGTCCGCCGAGCAGCTCGGCGGTGGCCACCGACGTCCGCGCGGTGAGCGTCTCCGCCGACTCCTCGCCCACCGCGATCACCACGCGGGTGGGCGCGGCGCGCAGCGCGTCGGCGTCCGGCCGGAAGACGGTGACCGCCGCGGACCGGTCGGAGAGCAGCGGGTCGTCCCGGCTGCCGTCGTCCTCGGCCGGCAGCCCGAACGCGGCCGGGTCCGGCGCGGGCTGCGCGAAGTAGTCGTCTGTGAACTCGCCCCGCCACGAGGTCAGGCCGATGAACGCCGCCATGCCGGCGCCCCAGCCGTTCTTCCGGTACGCCTCCTGGCAGGCGGCCATGGCCCGGCCGGCCGCTTCGGCGTCGGGGAGCAGCGTGGTCAGCGGCGGCTCGTGCGCCACCAGCGTGGTCACCACGTCCGGGTACGCGGCCACCAGGGCGAGCGCGGTCACCGCGCCGCCGCTGCTGGCGAACATGTCGACCGGGCCCACGCCGAGGGCGTCGACGATGTCACGGACGTCCCGGGCCTGCACCTCGGGCAGCGAGTCGTTCCGGCCGTCCTTGCGGACGCTGCGGCCGAGCCCGCGCGGGTCGTACGTGATGACGGTGCGGTCCGGGAAGTACGACGCGAGCGTGGTGAAGCCGTCGGCGCACATGGGCTGGCCGATCATGAACAGAGGGCGGTGCCCGGCCTCGGCCGCCTCGGGGGCGTGTACGTCGTAGACCAGGTCGACCTCTGGTGTCTGGAGAGTGAGCGTCTTCATGCCTGTGTCGACCGGCGCCGGCCCCGGAAATCATCGGTCCGGCGTAAACCCGTGCCGGGCGCGGCTCGCGGCGGCGTCGACGCCCACCGCCGCGAGCCGTGCCGTCGCGGTCAGCTCACCGTGCCGGTGACGGTGCTGCCGGACTTCGTCACGTAGTAGGTCAGCTTCGTGCCGCTCCAGAAGTGGAACGTCAGCGTCACCCGCTGCCCGTCGTTCACCTCGGCGAAGAACTCCGGCTTCAGCGCGATCGTGTTGCCGGTGTAGTTCGGCGCGAACGTCACGTCGAACTCCTTGTACGAGGTCCAGTTGTGCGGTCCGGCGTTGCTGCCGTCGGCGTACTTCGCCTCCATCGTCGCCAACTGGTCGCCGCGGAACTGCGCCGGCAGTGTGAACGCGGCGGTGGTGCCGGTCGCGTTGGAGAGCACCGGCGGGTCGTACGTGATGATGCTGATCCGCCACGGCACGCCAGCGGAGAAGCGGGCCGTCAGGTTGGCGTTCACCCCGTACGCGCGGGAGCCGACCAGCCGGGTCAGCGCCGACGCGGTGAGCGTCAGGGTGCTGCCGGAGACCGTGTAGTCGGTGCCGTTCACCAGGTCGGTGGTGCCCTGGCGCAGCCCCTGGAACGTGGTGCCGTTCAGGTTGAGCGTCAGGCTCTTGGCGGTGATCGAGCCGGTCCGCGGCACGTATACCTGGTCGCTGGACGCGGTGCCGGAGCGGGTGGTCCAGCTCGACTTGATCTGCGCGAACAGCTCGGGGTCCTTCCATACGAAGGACGTCCGGTCGAAGTGCTGGCCGTTGTCCCAGAGCTGGGTGGTCAGCTTGCGGCTGCGCGCGTAGTGGCCGAGGAACTCGAAGAACTTCAGCTTCTCGCCCTGCTCGATGGTGCCGGTGTGCCGGTCGAAGCCGAGCAGCCCGTACTCACCGATGATCACCGGGATGTTGCGGGTGACGAATGCGTTGTAGACGCGGTCGAACTGGTCGGTCAGGTCCTGCTGGACCGTCGCGTCGAACCGGGTGCCCCCGGCGACGTTCACGCTGAACGGCCAGTACCCGTAGAAGTGCACGGTGGCGATCAGGTTCGGGTCGTTGAGCGTGTTGAACGTGCTGACCAGCTCGTCCACCCGGGCCTGCTCGGCGGAGGTGTGCAGGGTCGGCAGGACCAGCAGCCGGGTGGCGTTGCCGCCGCCGGACTGGCGGACGATGCGGTGGAACGAGGTGTTCAGCTCGTTGAGCAGCGTGGCGTTCTGCGCGTCGCCGGAGCTGCCGGTGAACTGCGGCTCGTTGACGCTCTCGAAGGTCAGCTTCGGCGAGGAGTCCTTGAACGCGGCGGCGATCTGGGTCCAGAGCGCGTTGTAGCGGTTCAGCACGCCTGTGCGGTCGGTGGGCATCGTGTTGATCCACTGCCACGAGTCGTGGTGGATGTTGAGCACCACGTAGAAGCCGTCGGCGAGCGCCCAGCCGACCACCTCGCGTACCCGGTTCAGCCAGGCCGCGTCGATCGTGTAGTTCGGCGCGGCGCCGTGGTGGTTGCTCCAGGTCACCGGGATGCGGATGCTGTTGAAGCCCTGCGCCCGGATGTTGTCGAGCAGCGCCTCGGTGACCCGCGGGTTGCCCCACGCGGTCTCGTCCGCGCCGACCGCGTCGAAGGAGTTGCCGAGGTTCCAGCCGGGCTGCATGGCGGCGACGGCGGCCATGGCGTTGCCGGCCGGCGGCGGGGTCGTGGGCGGTGGCGTGGTGGGCGGCGGGGTGGTCGGGGGCGGAGTCGTCGGCGGTGGCGTGGTGGTCGGCGGCGGGGTGGTCCCGCCGACGCCGCCGGTGCAGGCCACACCGTTGAGCGAGAACGCTGTCGGCGCGGTGTTGGTGCCGGTCCAGGAGCCGTTGAAGCCGAACGAGACGCTGCCGTTCGTGGCGATGGCGCCGTTGTAGCCGACGTTCGTGGCGGTGACGTCGGCGCCGGAGGACGTGACCGTGGCGCTCCACGCCTGGGTGACCCGCTGGCCGGACGGGAACGTCCAGCGCAGGTTCCAGCCGTTTATCGGATCACCGAGGTTCGTCACGTCGACGTTCGCGGTGAACCCGCCGGGCCACTGGCTGGCGGTGGTGTAGGTGACGCGGCAGCCGGCCGCCGCCTGGGCGTTCGTCGCCATCACGGCGGTGCCGGTCACGAGCGTGGCGGCGGTCGCGGCGACCAGGCCGACCCGCAATCGGGCGGTACGGGGAGAGCGGAACATGGTGGTTCCTTCGCGGTGGGGTGGGCGCGTGGACGGGGAAGGCGGGGCGCGCACCCGCCCAGCGCGAGAGTAAGTTTGGAATCCAAACATTGTCAATCGGCAGACGTGGATGTGGGGAAGCGGGTCAGGCGGCCGGCAGCGTCTCGACGGTGAGGTGCGCCGACAGCGCGCGCAGGAAGTCCGGCGCGTCGAAGATCCGCCCGGCCGAGGCGACACCGGTCGCCCGCGTCCGCCCGGTCAGGATCCGGTGAAGCGCCTCGACCGCCAGTGGCGCGCTGACCGCGTAGATGTCCTGCCCGTAGGCCACCACCCGTCGACGGACGTCGCCCGACCGCACCACCACGTCGACGGTGAACGTCTGTGCCGACCGGCCGCGCTCGTCAACAGCGGCCGGAGCGTCCCCGGCGGCCAGGTCCCCCGCCGCGTTTACGGTCATGTACGTGCACACCTCCGGAATGTCCAGGTGGCTCGGCACCGTCACCACGTCGGCCATGGTGAACTCGCCCAGCACCGGCCGGACACCGAGCGGCGCCGGGAACTCCCAGTCCCGCCGGGGCAGGTCGCCGTCGGCGTACACCAGGCGCCCGTCGGTGAAGCGGACCCGCCGGCCGTCGCGGCGCTCGCGCGAGACGACGCCGGAGGCGACCGTCCCGGCCGTCGGGTGCCAGCTGCTCAGCCCGTACGCGACGTGCGCCTCGTCGGCCGCCGTCCAGTCCCCCATCGCGGCGGTGACCAGCAGGTCGCCCAGCCCGCCGAAGAACGCCATGGCGGGCACCACAGCGACTCCCGCGGCCTCGGCGCGCTCGGCGTAGTCGGCGAACGTGTCCCGGTTCGCCTCGATCTCGGCCGCCACGTCGACGTAGGGGATCCCGGCCCGCAACGCGGCCTCGATCAACGGCCCGGCGGTCGAGGCGAACGGCCCGGCGCAGTTGACCACAGCCGCCACCCCGGCCAGCGCCCGGTCCAGCGTGGCCGGGTCGTCGACCGACGCCACCCGCTGCGCCGCCCCCGGGAACGCGGCCGCAAGCTTCCCGGCGTCGCGTCCCACCGGCAGCGGCTCGTATCCCCGCTCCCGCAGCTCCGCCACCACGAACCGTCCGGTGTGCCCGTACGCCCCGAACACCGCCACCTGCATGACGTTCCCCCTCGAAGATCGACTGGATTGATCCTCGCCGGGAACCGAGAGCCGGGACAGTGGCTCAAACGCCAATGCCCGTACAGTTTCGGACATGACCCTGCTCGCGCTCGCCGCCACCGACGGGATGCTGCACTTCGAGCTGGCGGCGGCCTGCGAGATCTTCGTGCGCGACCCGACCGGCCTGGCCGACCCCTGGTACGACCTGGTGGTCTGCGGTCCCGGCCCGGTCGGCGTCGGCCGGTTCGCGGTCACGCCCGACCACGGGCTGGACCACCTCGCCCGCGCCCACACGGTGATCGTCCCGGCGATCGAGGACACCGACGCCGAGCCGCCGTCCGACCTGGTCGACGCGGTCCGCGCCGCGCACGACGCGGGCGCACGGATGGTCTCGTTCTGCACCGGCGCGTTCGTGCTCGCCGCCGCCGGCATCCTCGACGGGCTGCGCGCCACCACCCACTGGGCGCACACCGGCGCGCTCGCCGCCCGCTACCCGCGCGTGCAGGTCGACCCGGACGTGCTCTACGTGGACAACGGCGACGTACTCGCCTCCGCCGGCAAGGCCGCCGCGATCGACCTGTGCCTGCACCTGATCCGCCGCGACCACGGCTCGACTGTCGCCAACGCCGTCGCCCGCCGCCTGGTGGTGCCGCCGCACCGCGCGGGCGGCCAGGCCCAGTACGTCACCACCCCGGTCCCGGCCCGCGAGGACCACCCGCTCGCCGCACTGCTCCCCTGGGCGATGGCGCGGCTGGACCGCCCGCTCACAGTCGCCGACCTGGCCCGCCAGGCGACCATGAGCACCCGCAACCTGGTCCGGCACTTCACCGCCGCGACCGGCGCCACGCCGTCGCAGTGGCTGGCCACGCAGCGCATCCGCCGGGCGCAGGAACTGCTGGAGAACACCGACGACGGCATCGACGCCGTCGCCGAGGCATCAGGCATGGGTACGGCGACGACACTGCGCCGCCACTTCCAGCGCACCGTCGGCGTACCCCCGGACACCTACCGCCGCACGTTCCGCCGCGGCTGACCGGGTTGCCCGGCGGTTGTAGCGTCGGCCACCCGACCACCGGGTTGCGCGCCTGCCTGTTCTTCGAGGCCCGCGCTTTCCGGCACGGCGGCTATGGTCGATTCGACCACCAGCCGATCGTCGCTGCGCTCGTGGCACGCATCCGCTCCCTCTCCGGCGGCTTCGTGCCACCGAAGGGGACGGTCGCCTGACTCTCGGCACGGGGGAAGATGTGTTCGACGTGATCGTGGTCGGCGGTGGGCCGACCGGCATGATGCTGGCGAGTGAGCTGCGCCTTCAGGGCGTCGGCGTGCTCGTGCTGGAGCGCGACGCCGAGCCGCCGCCGTACGTGCGCTCGCTCGGGCTGCACGTCCGCAGCATCGAGGTGATGGACCAGCGCGGGCTGCTGGAGCGGTTCCGGGAACACGGCGGCACGCACCCGATCCGGGGATTCTTCGCCGGCATCGACAAGCCCGCGCCCGCCGATCTGGACACCGCCCACCCGTACGTCCTCGGCATCCCGCAGACGCTCACCGACCGGCTGCTCGCCGACCACGCCGCCGAGGTCGGCGCCGAGATCCGGCGCGGCACTGCGGTGACCGGGCTGGAGCAGGACGACGACGGCGTGACGGTCCACCTCGACGACGCGAGCGTGCCGCCGCTGCGGGCGCGGTTCGTCGTCGGCTGCGACGGCGGGCGCAGCACCGTCCGCAAGCTGCTCGGCGTCGGATTCCCCGGCGAGCCGTCGACGGTCGACACGCTGCTCGGCGAGATGGAGGTGACAGCGCCGCCGGACGAGATCACCAGGATCATGACCGAGGTACGCCGCACCGAGAAGCGGTTCGGGCTCGGGCCGTCCGGAAGGCCCAACGTGTTCCGGGTGGTCGTACCGGCGGCCGACGTCACGTCGGTGCCGCCGACACTCGACGACTTCAAACGGCAACTGACCGCGTACGCGGGCACCGACTTCGGCGTGCACTCCCCCCGCTGGCTGTCCCGGTTCGGCGACGCGACCCGCCTGGCCGAGCACTACCGGGTCGGGCGGGTCTTCCTGGCCGGCGACGCCGCGCACGTCCACCCACCGCTCGGCGGGCAGGGGCTCAACCTGGGCATCCAGGACGCGTTCAACCTGGGCTGGAAGCTGGCGGCGACGGTGAACGGCTGGGCGCCGGACGGCCTGCTCGACACCTACGAGACCGAGCGGCGCCCGGTCGCGGCCGACGTGCTGACGAACACCCGCGCGCAGATGCTGCTGACCACGAACGAGCCCGGACCGCAGGCGGTACGGCAGGTGCTGACGCAGCTCATGGACTTCGACGAGGTCAACCGCTTCCTGATCGAGAAGGTCACCGCGATCAGCGTCCGGTACGACGTCGGCGAGGGGCACGCCCTGCTCGGGCGGCGGCTGCGCGACGTACCGCTGCGGGAGGGACGCCTGTACGAGCTGATGCGTACCGGGAACGGGTTGTTGCTGGACGGCACGGGGCGGCTGTCGGTGGCGGGCTGGGCCGACCGGGTCGGGCACGTCGCCGAGGTCGGCGGGGTGGACGTGCCGGCGGTGCTGCTGCGGCCGGACGGGCACGTGGTCTGGACCGGTGACGACCAGCGGACGCTGGACGACGCTCTGGCCCGGTGGTTCGGCGGCGGGACGGTTCGCGGGTAGCGACCGTGCGCCGACTCGACAATGATCGGCTTCATGTCCCACGAGAATCTGGCCGACTCCTGGCGTCGGGTCATCCAGGGCGACGGCAAGTCCTGGGTCGTGTTCGCGAACGGCACCGTCGTCGTCCTGCCGGACCCCGAGCCGGGCATCGACCTCGCCGCTCGGGCCGTCGACATCCTGCGCGAGTACGGTCCCGTCCACGTCGGTTCACCCTCCGCGGACTTCGGCACCCTCACGCTCGATCCCGGCCCCGGATGGGCGGTCTACGGTCACCACAACGACGTGCTGACCTATGTCGGCCCGGACGAGGTCTCGGACGACAGCGATCTGGCGGTCGGTCTCCACGGGCGCAGCAAGCGGGATCGGGACGGCCGGGAGCTGAACGTCGTGCACGTCGAGGACAAACGGCCTCGGTGACCTCGCGACAGGGGCTGATCCACCCCACGATGCACCCCACGCGGTTGCCGGATCAGCCGGCGGCGGCGCACTAGGCTCCGGACCGTGCACGGGTTCACCGATGTCGACCGGCAGCCAGACCCGGACTCGTGGGTCGGCGTACTCGACCGCCTGACCGACGAGCCCTTCTACCAGGCATATCAGCATCGGGTCCGGGAGTTGCTCCACCCGGCGCCCGGCCTGCGCTACCTCGACGTCGGTGCGGGCACCGGGGCGAGCGCGGTCCGCCTTCGAGACGAACACGACGCCGATGTGGTGACGGTGGACCGCGCCCTGACAATGGCTGCCGCCATGCAGGTGCGGGGCCTGAGTCGATGCACCGTCGCCGACGCAAATCGGCTACCGTTCCGCGACGACTCCTTTGACGGCGCCTGGGCCGACCGCACCGTGCAACACCTCGCTCACCCCCGCACCGCCATCGCGGAACTCGTCCGGGTCGTCCGCCCGGGTGGCCGCATCGTCCTCGCGGACCCCGACTACGACACCCAGGTGCTCGACATCACCGACCAGGCTCTGGCGCGGCGCGTACTGCGGTTCCGGGCCGACGTCCTCCTCCGCAACGGCACCCTGGCTCATCAGCACGCCGGCATTCTCGCCACGCTCGGCCTGGCCGACGTCACCGTCGAGCCCCGGACGCTGCTGGTTCGGAACCCGGCCGCCGCCGACAACGTGCTGGGCCTGCGCAGCTGGGCTGCCACAGCGGCTCGGCGCGGCGTACTCGAACCCGCCGAGGCTCGCGCGTTCGAAGACCAGTTCGACGAGGCCGTCGAGGCAGGCCGGTTCACGTACGCGGTCACGTTCTTCCTCACCGCGGCCACCGTCACCTGAGACGGACGCCGGCTACGGCAGCGACCGCCCCGATACCTCGGAAACACTGACCCGGCTCTGCGCGGGGCAGTGAGCGGGCCGATACCTGCCGGGGTGTAGGCGGACGGGATGCCGGGTACCTCGCGCCTTACCCCGTACCCCTGCCCAGGAGGATTCCCATGACCGTCGTACTCGCCGTTGTCTGCAAAGACGGGGTGGTGATCGGCGCCGACTCCCAGATCACCGAGAGCGATCGCGGTCTGAGTTTCCCCGCCCAGAAGCTGCACCCGCTGGGCGACTGCGCCGCCTGGGGCGGCAGCGGCGCGCGGGGAGTCCTCAACGACCTGCGCCCCCTGCTCCAGGACTCGGCCACCGCCATCCTCGAAGCACCGGACATCGGCGACGAGTTGCAGGAGCGCGTCCTGCCCGTCTTCAAGAAGCACTACGAGAACTACATCCCGGACGTGCCGGGCGAGGGCAGCGGCGGCGGGGTGTCGGCGTACCTGCTCGCGGCCGGCTACAGCCAGGGCGGCCCGTGGATCGTGGAGATCAACCCCAACGGGCTCATCGGCCGCTACGAGGACGTGGGCTTCCACGCCATCGGCTCCGGCGCGCCGATGGCGCAGCAGGCCGGCGCGCTGCTGGCTCACTTCCAGATGACCACGCGCACCGTCGAGTACGGCGTGGTGGGCGTGGTACGAGTGCTGGAGGCGCTGGAGCGGACCTCGCCGTCGGTCGGCGGCCCGTTCAGCGTCGCGTGCATCCGCGAGGAGGGCGCCCACCACCTCGACGAGAAGGAGATCGCCAAGGCGCTGAAGGACGCCGAGCGCTGGCGCGACCTCGAACAGAAGGCGCTCGACGGCCTGTTCGACTGACGGCGGCGTGTTGGGCGGCCGGCTTCGGAACGCCGGCGGAGCAAGGGCCGCGCGCCCAGGTGGTAGCGCGTGCGGCCCATTCAGGGCCGCCCTGACAACGTGAGGAAGCGCCTCGCCCGCCGCCCGGCCTACCTGCTCGATTTCACGGACGGCGTTGGCCTTGGCAGGCGACAGGGATCAATCTGACTGCTACGTCTTCGGAATCGCCGAAGCCGCTGACGGTCTGCAGCAGGCCACGGGCACGGTAGTAGTCGCGCAACGGCTCCATCTGCGCCTGGTGGTTCTCCTGTGCATGCGCGTAGGTGAGCAGGAGTTCCTGGCGTCGCACGGCGACCTGGGGATCGAGTTCCATCCGTCGTTCCACCCGGCGCTGAACGGCGAGGTGGAGTTGGTCCTCAGTCAGGACGAGTTCGATCACTGTGTCGGGAACATGGCCGCTCCGCGTCAGCAACTCGGCCTGACGGATCGTGCGAGGGAAGCCGTACAGCACCCAGCCACCGTCGACGTCGGCTAGTGCGCCGGCGACGGCTCTGACCATCAGTTCGTCGGTGACAAGCTGTCCGGCCTGCATATAACCGTTCGCCTCTTCGCCCAGCGGAGTCTGCTGCTGTACATGCTCGCGGAAGACATTGCCTGCGCTGACGACCTGCAGGCCGAAGGCGCCTGCCAGCGCCGACGCAGCGGAAGCCAGGTCGATGACCGGCCCGGCGATGAGGGCCACGTCAGGCATGTGCGCTTCCCTGTTGTGCGCCGAAGAGAGCCAAGCTAGCAGTGTACGTGGTTCCGGTGGGCTGCCCCGTACGAGATCGAAAAAGGCCGTCTCCGACTGGCGGAAACGGCCTTTGAACTGGGTGGAGCTGAGGGGATTTGAACCCCTGACCCCCTCGATGCGAACGAGGTGCGCTACCGGTCTGCGCCACAGCCCCTCCGCCGGCGAACCAGCGTCGGTCCCACCCGGCTTTCACCGGGCGGGCCGACGACAAGGCTAACAGGTCGCGCCCCCACGACGCGAACCGCCCCGCCGCCCCGTAGATCTTGGAAGGAAAAGGCCTCCGGAGGGGCCCAAACCTTCCAAGATCGCCACCAGCAAAGCGCCGGCGAGGCGGTCAGGCGCCTCGGCCGGACTGGTAGGGGCGTCCGCGCAGGCCACCTGCCCGCCGGTAGGACACCGAGCCGCCGCTCGCCGCCGGTGGCAGGTCCGCGGGACGGTCCAGCCCCATCGCCGTACGCCGGACCGCCTCGCGCTGGGCGGCCAGCCGGCGCTGCGCCTCCCGCCGGGCCGCCGCGCGCCGGGCC
>NZ_JBXUOV010000104.1:0-20114 GCF_057196585.1 Micromonospora sp. ATLC20 | reverse complement strand
CCGTCCCACCGGCAGGAATCCCGCCTCCATCTGGGGGAAGGGGACGGCCGTCGCCCTCGCTCGCGCCACCGGCCGCCACCGCCCGCCCGTCCCGGGCCGGCCCGCCTGCCGAGGCGGCCCGGTTCTCCAGGGCTGATCCGGCCGCCGCGCCCCGGACCGGCCCGCGCTCGGGGGACAGGCCGGCTGCCGGGACGGGTCCGACCGCCGGGACGGGACCGACCGCCGGGACGGGACCGACCGCCGGGACCGGGTCGTCGGCCGTGCCGGTCTCCGGGGCGCGGCCGTGGGTGCCGCCGCCCGCCGCGTCGCGACCGTGGTACCCGCCGTCCGCCGATCCGCCGGCCCTGCGCCCCCGGCCCGCCGGGCCGCCGCCTGTCGAACCGCCACCGGCGCCGCCGGGCAGGGGGGACCGGGGCCGGGGCTCCTGGTCGAAGCCGCTGGCAGTGGTGCTGGTGCTGGTCGGCGTGTTCGCCACCGGGGCCGGCCTCGGGCGCACGGCCGGGCCGTTCGACTTCGCCGACGCGTCCACCGAGTCGAGCCGGTCGACCGGGTCGGGTGCGGCGGCCCCGGCGAGTGCTGCCGCGCCGGTCCGGAAGCCGGCGAGCCGGCCGGTACGCCTGGCCGTGCCGGCCATCAAGGTCAACGCGCCGGTGACCCCGGTCGGGCAGGCGAAGGACGGCTCGGTGGACGTACCGCCGCTGACCGAGCACGACCAGACCGGCTGGTACGACAGGGGAGCGGTGCCCGGCGACCCGGGCCGGGCGATCATCGTGGGCCACGTCGACACCAAGAGCGGCCCGGCCGTCTTCTACCGGCTGCGCTCGCTCAAGCCGGGCGCCCGGATCCAGGTGACCCGCGCCGACCGCAGCGTGGTGAGCTTCAAGGTGGACAGCGTCGAGTACTTCGACAAGTCGAACCTGCCCGCCGCCCGGGTCTACGGCGACTCCGGCCCGGCCGAGCTGCGCCTGATCACGTGCGGCGGCGAGTGGGTGGGCGGCCGTACCGGCTACCAGGACAACGTGATCGTCTTCGCGTCCCTCACCCGCTGACCGCTCCCGCCCGGCCCGGCCCGAGCGCGTCGATCATGAGGTTTGCGGTGACAAAACGGACGGTGAGTGCCGCCAACTTCATGATCGACTGAAAGAAAGTCAGGGTTTCGCGGGGACCTGCTGGACCACCTCGAACTCCAGCAGGGTGGCGCCGGTGGCGACGGGCTTGCGGGGTTCGCCGCCCTCGGCGTGCGCGGCCCGGGACGGGCCCTGCGCCCACGCCTGATAGGCCTCCTCGCTCTCCCAGCGCGTGTACACGAAGTAGCGGGTGTCCCCGGCGACCGGGCGCAGCAACTCGAAGCCGAGGAAGCCGGGGGAGTTCTCCACCGCGCCGGCCCGGGCCGCGAACCGCTTCTCCAGCTCCTCGCCGGCGCCGGACGGGACGTCGATCGCGTTGATCTTCACGACAGCCATGTGTCCACCCTAACCAGCGCCGCGCTCAGAACGTCTCGACGACCGGTGCCAGGTCCGCGTCGACCACGATCGGGGCGTGGTCGGAGGGGCCCTTGCCCTTGCGGGCCTCCCGGTCCACGTACGCGGAACGGACCGCGCGGGCGAACGACGCGCTCGCGTACACCAGGTCGATCCGCATGCCCTTGTTCTGGTGGAACATCCCGGCCCGGTAGTCCCAGTACGTGAACGGGTGCGGCCCCTTCATCGGCGTCGGCACCACGTCCTCCAGTCCCAGGTCGCGCAGCGCGGCCAGGGCGGCCCGCTCGGCCGGGGTGACGTGGGTGGAGGTGACGAACAGCGCCGGGTCCCAGACGTCCGCGTCGGTGGGCGCCACGTTGAAGTCTCCGCAGACGGCCACCGGCAGCGCGCCGGCCACCTCCGGTTCGAGGGCGTCGCGCAGCGCCGCGAACCAGGCCAGCTTGTACGCGTAGTGCGGGTCGTCCGGCGCGCGGCCGTTCGGCACGTATACCGACCAGACCCGCAGCCCGTCGCAGGTGGCCGAGATGGCGCGGGCCTCGGGCTCGGGGAACCCGGGTTCGCCGGGGAAGCCGACAGTCACGTCGGCCAGCCCGACCCGGGACAGCACGGCGACGCCGTTCCATCGCCCGTCGCTGTGGCTGGCCACCTCGTAGCCCAGCTCGCCCACCTCGGCGACCGGGAACGCCCCGTCGGGGCACTTGGTCTCCTGCAGGCACACGACGTCGGGTTTCGTGGTGGCCAGCCAGTCGAGCAGCCGGGGCAGGCGGGCCTTCACCGAGTTGACGTTCCAGGTCGCCAGGCGCATGTCCCCAGCCTGCCGCATCGCCGCCCGCCCCGCCGCCTCAGCGCTCCGGGGTGTCGCCGGGGCGGGTCTGCTCGGCGAGGAAGCGTTCCAGCTCGGCGCCGAGTTCGTCGGCGGTGGGCAGCGGCCCGGTCTCGCCGGCGAGCAGGCTCTTCTCGCCCCGGCCGCGGGCGAACGCGTCGTACTGCTCCTCCAGCGCCTGGACCAGCGTCGCCGCCTCCTCGGTCTGGGTGACCTGGCGGTCGATCTCCACCCGGACCGCCTCGGCCGCGGTCCGCAGCGCCTCGACTGGCAGCAGCAGGCCGGTGCTGCGGGACACGGCGGACAGCAGCGCCTCGGCGGCGGCCGGGTACTCGGCCTGGGCCACGTAGTGCGGCACGTGCGCGGCGAAGCCGAGGGCGTCGCGCCCCTGCTCGCCGAGGCGGTACTCCAGCAGGTGACCGACGCCGGCCGGCACCTGCACCTTCTGCAGCCACGGCTCGTGCCCGGCGATCAGTTCCTTGCGGGTGGCGTGCGCGGTGACGCCGCTGGGCCGGGTGTGCGGCACCGCCATCGGGATCGAGTTGAGCCCGACGGTGAGCCGGACGTCGAGGCGGGCGCTGAGCCCGGCGACGGCGGCCACGAAACGCTCCCACTGCAGGTCCGGTTCGGGGCCGGTGAGCAGCAGGAACGGGGTCTCGTCGTCGTCGCGCAGCAGGTGCAGCTCCAGCGCCGGGGCGTCGTAGGACTCCCAGTGGTCCTCGACGAACGTCATCACCGGGCGGCGGGAGCGGTAGTCGAAGACCTGGTCCACGTCGAAGCGGGCGACGACCTGGGCGTCGAGCGAGGTGAGCAGCTGTTCCCGGGCCAGCCGGGTGGCGTTGCCGGCGTCGACGAAGCCGGTGAGCGCCTGGATCAGCACCGGCTGGCCGAGCTCGGGCAGCTCGTCGGTGAGTTCGTAGAGCTCGTGTGGATCGAGCACCGGTGGGGTCCTCCCTGTCGACGCGTGCGGGGGAGCGCCGAGTGTGCGGACTCCCCGGTTCGGCAAACGTACCGGGGTGGGTGGTCCATTCCGTTACGGCCACGTCCGATGCCCGGATGATGATCACGATTCGGCTACGCCCCGGTCCGGCGACCCATATCCGGATCGTCCGAACGGACGAGTTAGTCGATCATCGGGCGGGACCGGGAGGTCTGCGGCGTTCCTGCCCGCGCCGCCGCGCGCGCCGTCGCCCGGGTGATTTGTCCGGTTCCCGAGGTCCGTGGGCCGGCGGCCCGCGCTGGGGAGGGCCGTCCGCTTCGGAGTGGCCAAAGTGTGGCGAGGGCCACCCTTTCGGCCTGGGTGATCCCGGTTTGCCCTGCCTAGCCTCGTCGGATGCGTAACGACGGCAACCTCGACGACCCGTTCGGCTCCGGCCGCCCGGCTGACCGTTCGGACGATACCCCCTCCACCAACCGTTCGACGATGCTCCAGGGACTGGTCCGGCGTACCCGCTTCTGGGCACCCACGAACCCCCGGCCCGGCCGGACGAAGCTGGCGGTCGCCACCGGCGCCGCCTGCTGCCTCGGCCTGGTCGGCGTCAGCCAGGCCGGCTTCGGCGCCCCGGACCGCGCCGCCACCCCGGCGCCCTCGGCGGAGGTCGCCGAGCGCGCGGCGGTCGACCCGGCCTCCCGGGCCATGGCCCGGCCGAGCACCGCCCCCGCCACCCCCAGCGCCACCCCGTCCGCGACGGCGAGCCCCAAGGCGACCACGAAGCCCAAGCCGAAGAAGACCGTCCGGCAGATCGTCCCGGTCGCCGGCCTGGACCGCACCCAGATGAACAACGCGAAGAAGATCGTGCAGGCCGGCAAGGAGATGGGCATGCCGCGCCGCGCCCTGGTCATCGCGGTGGCCACTGCCATGCAGGAGAGCACCCTGCTCAACTACGCCAGCGGCGTGCTGCCCGAGTCGCAGAACTACCCGCACCAGGCGATCGGCTGGGACCACGACTCGGTCGGACTGTTCCAGCAGCGCCCGAGCAGCGGCTGGGGCACCGTCGAGCAGCTGATGGACCCGGAGTACGCGACGAAGGCGTTCCTGTCCGCGCTGGCCGAGATCCCCGGCTGGCAGAGCCTGCCGCTCTCGGTGGCCGCCCAGGCGGTGCAGATCTCGGCGTTCCCCGACGCGTACGCCCAGCACGAGTGGCGCGCCGGCAAGGTGGTGGCCGAGATCCTGGGCTGACCCGGACGGGGTGGTTGCCGAAGGGCCGATTCGGGTATCAGGGGCTTGCCGGTCCCAGGTACACATGAAGGGGACCGCGGACGGAGGACACCATGTCGCTGATGCAACGGATCACCGCCTTCCTGCGGTCGCCGCGAGGCCAGCAGCTGGTCGACCGCGGCCGGCGTGAGATGTCGAAGCCGGAGAACCAGGCCCGGCTGCGGCAGATCGCGACCCGGCTGCAGTCGCGCCGGCGCTGACCCGCGTCACCCCCGCCGCACGAGCCCTCCGGAGCCCTTCGTGACCGACCCCGCCCCCGTCGACGGGGAGCCCAACGCCGTCCCCACCGCCCCCGTCCCGCCGGTGGAGGCGCCCGAGGCGCCACCGGCCAAGCTGTGGGACCGGATGCGGGACGACCCGCAGTACGCGCCGGAGCACCTGGCCCTGGAGGCGGTACGCCGGCTCGGCCCGGAGGCCGCGCAGTGGGCCGCCCGGGAACGGGCGCTGCGGCCGGACGCCCCGCCGGAGCACCTGGCCGACCAGGCGGTCCGCAAGTTCGTCAACCACGCCCGGCTCTCCGGTGCGGTGTCCGGCGCGGCCGGGCTGCCCGGCGCGGTGATCGACGTGGGCGTGCTGGCCTGGACCCAGGCCCGGCTGGTGCTGCACGTCGCGGCCGCCTACGGCGTCGACCCGGCGCACCCGGACCGGGCCACCGACCTGCTGGTGCTCCAGCGGGTGCACAAGGTCGCCGAGACGGCCCGTCTCGCGCTCGGCGTGGCCGCCGGCCGGGAGCGCGCCGGTGCCCTGTTCGGCTCCGCCGGTGACCGGGCGCTGGGCCGGGTGATGCTCCAGCTCGGGGTCCGGCTGGCCCGGATGGCCGGGGTACGTGCCGCCAAGCGGATGTTCGCCAAGGTCGTGCCGGGCGCCGCGATCGTGCTCGGCACCTGGGCCAACTCGGCGGCCACCAAGGAACTGGCCGACCGTACGCGTGCCCTCTACCGCGCCGGCGGTCCCCGGCAGCTACCGGGCCCGCGTCAGCCCTGACCAGCCGGAGGCGTTCCAGGCCACCTCGGCCAGCCGGCCCTGCCCGGTCGCGTTCGGGTGGAACCAGTCGAGCGCGTTGACCTGATCCAGGGTGAAGCGGTGGCGGTGCACCGCGCCGCCGTCCCACCGGCAGCGCGACCCGTACGCCCGGCAGGCGGCGCGCAGTTGCCCGTCGTACGCCTCGATCCGGTCCTTGACGCGGGCCCGGCGGGCCACCGCGGCGGGTGCGGTCGACGTGGCGCCTGCGAGCAGCGACGGGCAGACGCCCCGCGACCAGGCCCGCACGGCGCGGGGCTCGGTGTGCCCGATCTGCCAGAGCCGGTACAGGTCCGGGATGCTGACCACCAGCACCCGGGCCTTCGGCCGGCCCTCGCGCAGCACGCCCAGCGCCGCGTCGACCTGGTCGCGGAAGGTGGCGACCGGCGTCATGTCGTCGACGTCGCCCCGGCAGGCGTCGTTCGCCCCGATCAGCACGGTGACCAGGTCGGCCTTGTCGCGTACCGCCGACCGGGCCTGGCCGGTCAGCGCGGCCGCGCGGGCCCCGGGCACCG
Source organism: Micromonospora sp. ATLC20 (assembly GCF_057196585.1). Lineage (NCBI taxonomy): Bacteria > Bacillati > Actinomycetota > Actinomycetes > Micromonosporales > Micromonosporaceae > Micromonospora > Micromonospora sp. ATLC20. The sequence goes on along the minus strand of NZ_JBXUOV010000104.1, from coordinate 14,057 downwards.
CCCGGTTGTACGCCCGCAGCCCCGGCGCGTCGGCGCGCAGCCGCCGGTAGAGGCTCTCCACCCGCAGGCCGTCCCCGGTCGACCAGGAGTTGCGTTCGCAGCTCACCAGCACCAGGCAGGAGCCGTAGCCGGTGCTGACCGAGTCGCCGAGCGCGACCAGCACCCGGGGTTCGCCGGGGGCGGGTGTGCCGGACGGCCGGGGTGACGCCTCGCCGGAGCCGTCACAGGCCAGCGCGACGAGCGCCGCCAGGCAGGCCAGCGCGGCGATCCAGCGTCTCATCGGTCCCCCGTCCGGCGGCGGCAACGGGCGCGTCGACCCTATGCCCCGGCGGGGCCCCGGTGGGCGGTTCTGTCGGCTATCGGGCATCGACCACTGTCGTTCACATCTGTCGTGTCGGCGCAGGCCGGCCGTGCAGCCACCGGTGCAGCGCCCGGGTGATCCGGGGCAGCACCAGGTAGGTCATCAGCGGGGTGAGCACGAGCGTCATCAGCAGCGTCCGGCCGGCCAGCGGCACGCCGGCGAGGAACCGGGTGGTCAGCAGCGTGGCGGCCAGGCTGAGTGGGAAGAACGCCAGCCAGATCGTGACCGCCTGCTTCCAGCGCGGCGGCGCGGCCGGTTCCGGCTCGCCGAACGTCTCGACCACGTGGTCCACCGGCGGGTCGAACCAGCCCTCGATGCCGGTACGCCGCTCGACCCGGGTGTGCTCGACCATGCCCTGCGCCGAGCTGAGCCACCAGCGCCGCTGCGGCGAGTCCTCCCAGTCGCGCAGCGTGTCCGCGTCGGCGAAGCGGTACATCACGTGCCACTCACCGGAACCGGGCGCGCTACGGACGAAACCGGCGCCGAGGAAGCCCGGGAAGCTCTCCGCGAGCGCCGTCCCGGCCCGCATCCACGCCACCACCTCGTCGGTACGCGCCGGGTCGGCGCGCCGGGACACGGCGACGGTAACGGGTACGGCCTGCGTCGTGGTCATGCCATCCTCTCCACCGTCCGCGGGATCTCCGCCGGTACCGGCGCCACGATGTAACGCACCCGCTGTCCGGGCGCATCCGGCGCCTGCCCGCCGGGTGTCCCGGATCACCGGCGTTCCCGCCCCGGCCGGTTATCCCCGCCCGTGCCGGGGTAGGCCCCAGGAATGACCCGATCACAGCCCCGCCGTGCCCGCGGCACGGTCGGCCACGCGAACAGCGCCCTGAACCTGCGGCTCGCGCTCGCCACGTTCGGTCTGGTCGTGATGACCGTCTTCGCGGTGCTCGCGTTCGCCGCGAACATCGCCTGGCTGGGTGTCGTCTGCGCGCTGCTCGCCGTGGTGGCGGTGGTCGACCTGGTCGTGATCCAGCGCCGCCGCGCCGCGCGCCGCCGGGAGGAACCGGGCGTGCGGCACTCGCTGTTCGAGTGACAGGAGTACGAGATGCCCATCGCCACCACCAATCCCGCCACCGGACAGGTGCTCAAGACGTACGAGGCGATGTCGGACGAGCAGATCGACGCCGCGATCGAGCGGGCCGACCTCGCCTTCCGGCAGTTGCGCGACACCACCATCGCGCAGCGGGCCCGGTGGCTCGTCGCCGCCGCCGACCTGCTCGACGCCGAGCGCGACGAGACGGCCCGGCTGATGACCACCGAGATGGGCAAGACGTACGCCGCCGCGAAGGCGGAGGTCACCAAGTGCGCCACCGCCTGCCGCTTCTACGCGGAGAACGCGCCCCGGATGCTCGCGGACGAGCCGGCCGACGCCGCCGCGGTCAAGGCGAAGCGGGCATACGTGCGCTACCAGCCGATCGGCCCGGTGCTCGCGGTGATGCCGTGGAACTTCCCGCTGTGGCAGGTGATGCGGTTCGCCGCCCCGGCCCTGATGGCGGGCAACACCGGCCTGCTCAAGCACGCCTCGAACGTGCCGCAGACCGCGCTCTACCTGGAGGACCTGTTCCGCCGGGCCGGTTTCGGAGAGGGCGCGTTCACCACGCTGCTGGTCGGCTCCGACGCGGTCGACCGGATCCTCAGCGACCCCCGCGTGCGCGCCGCCACGCTCACCGGCAGCGAGCCGGCCGGCCGGTCCATCGCCCAGATCGCCGGCCGGGAGATCAAGAAGACGGTGCTGGAGCTGGGCGGCAGCGACCCGTTCGTGGTGATGCCCTCGGCCGACCTGGACACCGCCGCCGAGGTCGCCACCACCGCCCGCTGCCAGAACAACGGGCAGTCCTGCATCGCCGCGAAGCGGTTCATCGTGCACACCGACGTGTTCGACGCGTTCGCCGAGAAGTTCGCCGCCCGGATGGCGGCGCTGCGGGTCGGCGACCCGATGGACGACGGCACCGACGTCGGCCCGCTGGCCAGCGAGCGCGGCCGCGACGAGGTGCACGCCCAGGTCACCGACGCGGTGGACCAGGGCGCGACGGTGCTCTGCGGCGGCGAGAAGCCGGCCGGGGACGGCTGGTACTACCCGCCGACTGTGGTCACCGACCTGCGTCCGGAGATGCGGATGTGGTCCGAGGAGGTGTTCGGGCCGGTCGCCGGGCTCTACCGGGTCGGCTCGTACGACGAGGCGATCGCCGTCGCCAACGGCACCAGCTTCGGCCTCGGCTCAAACGCCTGGACCAACGACCCGGCCGAGCAGGAGCGCTTCACCGTCGACCTGGACGCCGGCAACGTGTTCATAAACGGCATGACCACGTCCTATCCGGAGCTGCCGTTCGGCGGCGTGAAGAACTCCGGGTACGGCCGCGAGCTGTCCGCCGCCGGCATGCGCGAGTTCTGCAACACCAAGACCGTGTGGATCGGCGAGGGCGAGGCCGGCGCGGGCGCCGGCGCGCACTCCGAGTAGACGCGATTGGCCGGACGCCGTCACGGGTAGGAAAGCCCACCATGACGGCGTTCGGCTTCCACGCATCCCACGAGCAGATCCACCCGGCCCGGCTGCTGGAGGCGGTGATCCACGCCGAGCGCGCCGGCTTCGACGCGGCCATGTGCTCCGACCACTTCTCGCCGTGGAGCGAGCGGCAGGGCCAGTCCGGGTTCGCCTGGTCCTGGCTCGGTGCCGCGCTCCAGGCCACGAACCTGTCCTTCGGCGTGGTGAACGCGCCCGGCCAGCGCTACCACCCGGCGATCATCGCGCAGGCCATCGGCACACTCGGCGCCATGTACCCGGGCCGGTTCTGGGCCGCGCTGGGCACCGGCGAGGCCTCGAACGAGCACGTCACCGGCGAGGTCTGGCCGCGCAAGGACATCCGTACCGCCCGGCTGCGTGAGTGCGTCGACGTGATCCGGGCGCTGCTGGCCGGCGAGGAGGTCAGCCACGACGGGCTCGTCACAGTGGACCGGGCGAAGCTGTGGACCCGGCCGGAGGAGCCGCCCGCCCTGGTCGGCGCCGCGGTCAGCGTCGCCACCGCGCGCTGGTGCGCCGAGTGGGCGGACGGACTGATCACCGTCAACGCGCCGGTCGAGCACCTGCGGCGGATGATCGACGCCTACCGGGACGCGGGCGGACGAGGCCCGCTGCACCTCCAGGTGCACGTGAGCTGGGCGCCCGAGCAGGAGCAGGCCGAGGCGATCGCGTACGAGCAGTGGCGCAGCAACGTGTTCGCGCCGCCGGTCTGCTGGGACCTGGAGACCCCCGAGCACTTCGACGTGGCGAGCGCCGACGTGCCGATGTCGAAGGTCGCCGAGACCGTGAACGTCTCCGCCGACCTGGGCCGGCACATCGGCTGGCTGGAGGAGTACGTGGCGCTGGGCTTCGACCAGATCGCGCTGCACCACGTCGGGCAGGAGCAGCGCGCGTTCATCGACACGTTCGGCGCCGAGGTGCTGCCGAAGCTGCGCTCCGCCGCCTGATCACACATCTGCCCGTCGGCGCTTAGGCTCGGCGTTCGTGGATGCTCTGTTCGAGGTCGTGGTCTTCCTGGCCATCGCGACCTTCGGTGCGGCGCTGGCCCGCCGGCTCGGCCTGCTCGCGCCGATCCTGCTGGTGGTGCTCGGCCTCGCGTTGTCCTACCTGCCGTTCTTCCCGCACGTGCGGCTGGACCCGGACCTGGTGCTGGTGGGCATCCTGCCGCCGCTGCTCTACGTGGCGGCGCTGGAGACGTCGGTGCCGGCGTTCCGGCTCAACCTGCGGCCGATCCTGCTGCTCGCCGTCGGGCTGGTCGTCTTCACCGCGTTCGCGGTGGGCACCGTCGTGCACTGGTTCCTGCCCGAACTGCCGTACGCGATCTGCCTGGCGCTCGGCGCGGTGGTGGCGCCGCCGGACGCGGTCGCCGCCACCGCGGTGGCCCGGCGGGTCGGCCTGCCCCGGCGGGTCGTCACCATCCTGGAGGGCGAGAGCCTGGTCAACGACGCCACCGCGCTGGTGCTGCTGCGGGTGGCGATCGTCGCCGCGACCGCCACCACCGGCGGCGTCGGCGTCGGCGACGTGGCCCGCGAGGTGGTCGTCGCGGCCGGCGGCGGCATCCTGGTCGGCCTGCTGGGCGTGGTGGTCTTCGGCTACCTGCACAAGCGCATCACCGACCCGGTGCTGGACAACGCGCTGTCGCTGATCGTGCCGTTCGCCGTGGTCTTCGCCGCCGAGGAGATCCACGCCTCCGGCGTGGTCGCGGTGGTGGTGACCGGCCTCGGCATCGGCCACAAGCTGCCCACGCTGCTGTCGGCCGCCTCCCGGCTCCAGGTGACCGCGTTCTGGCGGCTGATCCGGTTCCTGCTCGAAGGACTGGTGTTCCTGCTGGTCGGCCTGCAACTGCCGGAGGTGGTACGCGACCTCGACGAGCCGATCGGCTCGCTGGCCGCGATCACCGCGGCGGTGCTGGCCGCCGTCTTCCTGTCCCGGTTCGTCTGGGTGTTCCCGGCCACCTACCTGGCCCGGCTGGTGCCCCGGATCCGGCAGCGCGACCCGGCGCCGCCGGTGCAGTTCCCCGTCGTCATCGGCTGGGCCGGCATGCGGGGCGTGGTGACGCTAGCCGCCGCGCTGGGCCTGCCGCTCACGCTGGCCGGCGACGCGCCGTACCCGCGTGCGCTGCTCATCTGGCTGGCCTTCGCGGTGATCGTCGCGACGCTCGTCGGGCAGGGCGCCACGCTGCCCTGGGTGGCCCGGCGGCTGCGGCTGCCCGCGGACGACCCGGTGCAGGACGCGCTGTCCGCCGCCGGGGTGCAGCAGCGGGCCAGCCGGGCCGCCCGGGAACGCCTCGACGAACTGGCCGAGGGCGCGCCGGAGGCGGTGGTGGAACGCCTGCGCGGGCTGACCACCTCCCGGGCCAACCTGGCCTGGGAGCGGCTCGGCGGCACCGAACGGGAAACCCCCTCCCAGGCGTACGCGCGCCTGCGGCAGGAGATGATCGACGCGGAGCGGGAGGTGTTCCGGGCCGCCCGCGACTCCGGCCGGATCCCGGAGGAGGTGCTCACCCGCGCCTACCGTGATCTGGATCTGGAGGAGTCCATGCTGCGACAGGAGGTCGTCGAATGAGCTGCCAGCACCTGGCCGAGGCGGGCACCGCCGAGCCCGGCACCACGACCGAGTGCCCGGACTGCGTGGCCATCGGCAACCCCGACTGGGTGCACCTGCGCGCCTGCCTGACCTGCGGGCACGTGGGCTGCTGCGACTCGTCGCCGTACCAGCACGCCACGAAGCACTTCGAGTCGAGCGGGCACCCGGTGATGCGGTCGGTCCAGCCGGGGGAGTCGTGGCGCTGGTGTTTCGTGGACGAGGAGATCGGCTGACTCAGCCGACCCGGCGCTCCAGCACCTGCCCGGTCCACGTCGGGCGGCCCGGCCGCTCCACGGTGAACGGCTCGGTGGCGGTGAACCCGCAGCCCTCGTAGAACCGCACGAGCGCCCGGTCGGGGCTGCGGAAGCAGTCCACCCGCAGCAGGCCGACGCCGCGTTCGCGGGCCAGTTCCGCCGCGTACGCCAGCAACCGCGCCCCCACGCCGCGCCCCGCATACGCGCGGTCGGTGACCAGCAGGTTCACGTACAACTCCGGCTCGGTGGCGGGCGGCACATAGTCGGTCGCCACGCCCACCACCAGCGCGCCGGCCACCGTCGCGTCGATCTCGGCGAGGTACAGGCCGTTCCCGGCCGCCCACGCGTCGGCCTGGGCGATGCGGCGCGGGTCGATCGACGCCGGCTCGGTGCCCCACTGGTCGGTACGCCCCAGTTCGGCCAGCCAGGCGGTGGCGCTGTCGAGCAGCCGCAGCAGCGTCGGGGCGTCGCCGGGTCCACCCGGGCGGATGGTGATGCTCTGCTGGTCGGTCATCCCGCCATGCTGCTACATGCGGCTCACCCCGGCACACCGGCAGGCCGCGGTTCCGGTGCCCGCCGGTTCGCGATCGCCCGGCGGGCCAGCGCCGGGGCGGCCAGCCCGGCGGCGGCGAGGATCCCGCCGAGCACCAGCCAGCCGACCGGACCGCCTCCGAGCACCAGCAGCGTGAGCAGGCCCCGGCCGAGCGCCTGGGCCAGCCCGGCGAGCAGGCCGTCCGCGCCCTGGTAGGCGCCGATCGCGCCGGGCGGGGCCAGGTCGTAGGCGAGGCCCGCGCCGGCCGCGCCGTGCCACAGGTCGCCCACCGTCCACACCGCCGTCGCGACGAGCAGCAGGACGACCGCCGGGAGCACCGGCAGGCCGGCCGTCGCCGCGTACAGCGGTGTCGCCGCCGCGAGCACCAGCCCGGCCCGGCGCAGCTTCCGGGCGGCCGGCGCCGCCCGCTCGGCGCCCCGGCTCAGCCGGACCGCGAGCAGCACGGTGAGGACCGTGTTCGCCAGCAGCACCGCCGACACCACGGGTGGCGGCGCGCCGGCTCGGTCCACCGTCCACAGCGGCACGACGAGCACGAGCACCGTCACGTGCGTGCTGAGCACCGCCGAGACGCCGCTGACCGCGAGGAACCGCCCGTCCCGCAGCGGTCCGCCGCGCCGCAGCGTGGCCGGCGTGTGTCGCGCGTCGGCCGCGGTCGGCTGGGGTGGCAGCCGTAGCAGCAGCGCCGCCGAGAGCAGGTAGCTGGCCGCGTTGCCCACGACGAGCACCTGGTAGGCCCGGTGCGTGTCCACGGCGAGCGCGATCCCGGCCAGCGCGGTGCCGACGGTGATGCCCAGGTTCGCCACCGCCCGCAGCGTGGCGAACGCGTGCACCCGGCCGTCCGGACCGCCGACCGCCGCGACGAGCGCCGCCCGTACCGCCAGGTTGCCGGCCGCGAGCAGCGCCTCCGGCACCGCCACCGCCAGGAACGCCGGGAACGAGCCGACCAGCAGGTACGCCAGCGCGGCGACCGCCTGACCCACCTGGAGGGCGGCCCGGAGCGTACGCGGATCCCACCTGTCCGCCAGCGCGCCCAGCGGCACGCTCGCGGTCAGGCCGACCAGCCCGGCGACGGTGAGCCCGGCGCCCACCGAAGTCGCGGAGAGGCCCACGTCCCGGGTCAGGTAGAGGGCCCCGCCCGCCAGCCACAGTCCCGCGCCGACGGTGTTCACCAGCGTGGCGTACGCGAGGGTGCGCAGCGGCCCGGGCGGCGGGAGCGGCGAGACGCGTCCCATCAGCGGGGTCCGGCGGGGGCCATGCGGTCGACGCTAGGGCCGTTCCGGCAGGTCCGGAGCCCCGATCGGGGCGACGCCCGTCACACCGCGAGCCGGCCGGGGCAGCGCCGCCGCTGGTCACCGCCCGAACACCGGGGTACGGGAAATCCGCTCGCCCGCCGGTCCCCGCTCTGCCAGGGTCGGCGCCGTGGAGCACAGCAGGATCGCCCGGGCCGATGAGCTGACCGAGGTGCAGCGGATCGAGGTGGCCTCCGGCGCCCCGTTCCGGGAGATCGGCATGACCCTGGTGGCCGACATGCCGCCGCTGCCGGTGGAGGCGCTGGCCGCCGGGCAGCGCGCCGGCCGGCTGTGGGTGGCGACCGACCTGGCCGACCGCCCGATCGCGTTCGTGCTGGCCGACCTGGTCGACGGCGCGGCGCACGTGCAGCAGCTCAGCGTCGACCCGGCGTACGCCCGGCGTGGCATCGGGCGGCGTCTGCTCGACCGGGTGGCGGGGTGGGCGTCGTCGCAGGGGTTGCCCGCGCTGACGTTGACCACGTTCCGCTCGGTGCCGTGGAACGGGCCCTACTACGGGCGGTGCGGGTTCCGGGAGCTGAGCGGCACGGAGTTGACGCCAGGGCTGGTCGAGTTGCTGGCCGCCGAGGCGGCGCTGGGCCTCGACCCGGCCGAGCGGATGGCGATGCGCCGCCCCGTCTCCCGCACGCGTACCTGACTGCGGCGTGCCGACGAGGCTGGTCCGCGCGCGCGTCACGACCGCCGTCGGTGGTTCTCGAGAAGGGTAAGGCTTCGAGCGATATGACTCTCGGGCATATTTATGCCCGAGAGTCATATCGCTTTCGGGCTGTCCCCTCGTTTCGGAGCGACACGCCGGGCGGAGCGACACGTCGGACGGCGGCCGGGCGAAGGCCGGGCGGGGGTCGGGCGGAGGTCGTGCGGAGCGACACGTCGGGCGAAGGTCGGGTGGAGGGCGGAGGGCGCGAGGGCTCGGCCGGTGGGCGGCACGTCGGCGAGGTGCCCGGTCGCGAGGCGCCCGGAGCGGTTAACCGGTCGACCGAGGGCTCGGGCCGTGCCACGATCGCGCGGTGCCCGCCTCCGTGCCCGCCCTGCTGCGCCGGCAGTTCGACCTGACCTGGGCGCTCGCCGAATACCACCTCGACCGGCTGGAGCCGGCGGACTTCCTCTGGGAGCCGGCCGCGCTCTGCTGGACCATGCGTCGGGACCAGGCCGGCGGGTGGCGCCCCGACTGGGCCGACACCGAGCCGGACCCGGTGCCCGCGCCCACGATCGCGTGGCTGACCTGGCACATCGGCTGGTGGTGGTCGGCCGCGGCCGACCACGTGCGGCAGCGGCCGGCGCGGGAACGCGACGACATCCGCTGGCCCGGACCGGGCGATGAGACAGTCGCCTGGCTGCGGGAGCTGCGGTCGGAGTGGACGGACACGCTGAACGGGCTGACCGCGGACGACCTGGACCGGCCGTCCGCGTACCCCTGGCCCGCCGACGCCGGGCTCACCGTCGCGGACCTGGCCGCCTGGGTGAACGCCGAGCTGATGAAGAACGTGGCCGAGATCGGCCAGCTCCGGCTGCTGCGAGCGGCCGGGCTCAGTGGGCGCCGCCGAGGTTGAGCACCACCACCCCGGCGATGACCAGCCCCGCGCCGATCACCTTGGTCACGCTCAGCGGCTCACCCAGGAACGCCGCGCCGATCGCCATGATGGCGGCCGTGCCGAGGCCGGACCAGACCGCGTACGCGACGCCGACCGGGATGTCCCTCACGGCCAGCGAGAGCAGCCCGAACGCGGACAGGTACGCCACCGCCAGGCCCAGTGTGGGCCAGAGCCGGGTGAAGCCGTCGGTGGCCTTGAGCAGACTGGTGCCGATCACCTCGGCGGTGATCGCGCCGAGCAGGAACAGGTACGCCATCGCAGGACCGTACCCGGTCCTGCGATGGCGTCCGGTCAGCTCGGTCAGGAGACCGTGCAGGCCTTTCCGTTCAGGGTGACCAGCCCCGGATCCGGGTTGGGGAACCGGGAGGCGGTCCCGTTGAAGCCGAACGTGGTGGACGCGCCCGGCGCCAGCTTCGCGTTCCAGGACAGGTTCTTCGCGGTGACCGTGGCGCCGCTCTGGCCGAGCTGCGCCGACCACGAGTGGCCCACCTTCTGGTCGCCGAGGAACGCCCAGCGCAGGCTCCACCCGTTCACCGCCGTCGTGCCGGTGTTGCGCACCGTCACCTGGGTGGTGAAGCCGGACGGCCAGCTCCCGTGCGTGGTGTAGGTGACCGCGCAGGACGGCGCGGGCACCGCGCCGGCGTCACCCTGGTCGGCCAGGAACGACGCGAGCCAGGCCAGCGCCGAGTTCCAGTTGATCGCCACCTCGTTCGTCGCGTACGAGTTGATGTCGTCGACGTAGCAGAACATCGGCGCGCACCCGGCGAGCAGGTTCGCCGCGAACGGGTCCTGGAGCGCGGCGTTCGGACCTCCGGCGAGCGAACCGGCCGGCGGGTTCGGCAGGTCCGGGTTCAGCTGGTTGCCGAAGATGCGGCTGTGCTGGTTGCGGGCGTGCTGCTCACCCCACCCGGTCACGTACGACATGTTCAGCGCGTTGCGGCCGAACAGGTAGTCCGCGGCCTGCACCGCGCCGTCCCGGTACTTCGCGTCCCGGCTCAGGTCGAACGCGGTGGCGAGCACGATCGCGTTGTTCACCAGGTTGCTGTTGCTGCCCCAGACGTACGCGTCGGCGCTGCCCGGGAACGGCAGCCCGTACGCCTGGCCGGCGATCGTGGCCAGGTAGCTGTCGGCGGCGGCGGTGACCGACTCGCGGATGCGGGTCTTCTCCTCGGCGGGCAGCGTGTTCGGCACGGTGGCCAGGTCGAGGCGGCCCAGCGCGGCGACGCTCTGCCAGCCGAACGCGCCGTTCGGGGCGAACACGTCGGCGGTGTGCAGCGGCGAGCCGGTGACGTCGGCCAGGTACGCCTTGTCGCCGGTGGTCAGCCACAGCTCGACAGCGGCCCAGTAGAACTCGTCGGTGACGTTCGTGTCGTCGTACGCCCCGCCGCCGGTGCCGTCGCTGGCCGAGGCGTAGATCGCCGGGTGCGCCTTGGCCGCCGCGTACGCGGTCTTCGCGGCGGTGCCGCAGCGCGCGGCGAACGCGGCGTCGTACGGGGCGTACAGCCGCTGGCACTGCGCCGCGACGGCGGCCAGGTTCAGCGTGGCGGCGGTGGACGGCGCGTGCAGCTCACGCGGCTGCGGGTCGTCCTGGGGCTGCAACGGCAGGCCGGTCCAGTTCCGGTCGTGGATCTTGTGGTGGACCATCCCGGCCAGCGGCTTGCCCGCCGGCACCTGCATGCGCAGCAGGAACTCCACCTCCCAGCGGGCCTCGTCGAGCACATCCGGCACGTCGTTACCGCGCTCGGGCAGCCGCAGCGTCGAGTCGCCCAGGGCGGCGCCGCCGGCGGCGGTCTCGGCCGTCTTGGTCCGCTCGAACGTGCTCAGCAGCTGGTAGGCGGCGATGCCGCCGTTGACGACGTACTTGCCGTGGTCGCCCGCGTCGTACCAGCCGCCGCGCACGTCCAGCGAGTAGTCGCAGACGCCGGCCTGGCACGGCACGTCGGTGTCACCCTGGTTGGGCTCGACGCCGAGGTGGCCGGCCGGGCGGGCGTACTCCTCGCCGATCAGGTCGCCGTCGATCTCGATGCCGCTGCGCTGGGCGTAGAAGAACTGCAGCGAGTCGGCGCGCAGCCGGTCGTAGAGCGCGCCGGAGATGTCGAACGGGTGGCTGGTCTCGCCGTCCACGGTCAGCGTGTAGCCGGTGCCCGGCGTGCGGTACGCGGAGAAGTCGACCGTCTGCACGTTCTGCGCCGAGGCGGCGTCGGTGCCGCGCGGCGTGGTCTGCCCGCTGGCGACCACCGCGCCGCCGGCCGACTTGAGCTGCCAGGGCAGCGCGTCGGTGGCCTCGGTGACCACTGTGGCGTGCTTGGGGCCGCCGGGCAGGTAGCCGACCTGGTTGACCCGGACCCGGGGCCCGGTGTCCGGCTCGTACGGCGGCGCCGGCTCCCCGCCGCGCAGCGACACGTTGTCCAGGCAGAACGTCTGCGCCTGGGCGCTGCCGCCGACCTGGAAGATCAGCTGGGCGGTGGGGTTGTCGGCCGGGGAGGTGAACGTGGTGGTGACGTGCTTCGCGGTGCCGGTGGCGGTCGCGTCGACGCTCGCGTACGTGGTGTAGGGGGCGCTGCCGAGCTGGAGCACCGCCTTGACGGCCGCGCCGGGGGTCGCGGAGACGTCGAAGGACAGCTCGTACTCGGCGCCCTGGGTCAGCGGCACCGCGTCCTGGCCGATGCCGGCGTCCCACGGGTTGGCGGTACCCGCCGCGACGGAGGTGCAGAGCCGGCCGTCGACGACTGCGAGGTCGCCGGTGCCGTAGGAGAACCAGGGGGAGACGCCGGCGCTGAAGTCGCCGTTGCGCAGTTGTTCGGGGGCGTCCGGCGGCACCTCGGCGCTCGCCGGACCGGCGGTGAGGCCGGTGAGCGCCAGCGTGGTGGCCGCGAGCGCGGCGAGCCGACGACGGGATCGGGTCACGGAGGTTCCTTCCGTGCTCGGGGGTGGTGGGGAGACCGGGAGGGCTGGGAGCGCTCCCAATATCAGCCCGATGTTTCCACCGCGTTCCGTCGCTGTCAATCGATCCGGCCCGATGAGGCGCGTGCGCCCGGGCGCGGTGCGATTCGGCGCGCCACGTACGATGTCAGTGATCTCCTAGAGACATCCGAGCCCTCGACCTGGCAGGCTGCGACCCATGACCCTGAAGCTTCGTTCCGTCGGAGCGAGCGACCGTGGGCTGATCCGCAGCGGTAACCAGGACGCGCAGCACTCGGGCGCCTGGCTGGTCGCGGTCGCCGACGGCATGGGCGGCATGGCGGCCGGCGACCTGGCCAGCCGCATCGCCATCGACGCGGTCGCCCCGCTGGACGTGGAGACGCCGGAGGACGCGCTCGTCGCCGCGCTTCAGGGCGGGATCGAGCTGGCCACCGCGCGGATCCGTCAGGCCGTCGAGGAGGACCCGGAGCGTCAGGGCATGGGCACCACGCTCACCGCGCTGCTGTTCGCCCGTACCGGCAGCTGCCTCGCGCTGGCGCACGTCGGCGACTCCCGGGCCTACCTGTACCGCGAGGGCGTGCTCAAGCAGGTCACCCGCGACGACACGTTCGTGCAGATGCTCGTCGATCAGGGCGTCATCACCGCCGAGCAGGCCAGCAGCCATCCCCGGCGGGCGGTGGTGACCCAGGCGTTGCAGGGCGACGAGGTCTCCCCGTCGTACGCCACGATGGTGCCCCGGGCCGGTGACCGCTGGCTGCTGTGCAGCGACGGCCTCTCCAACGTGGTGCGCGCGGACACGCTCACCGAGGTGCTCGGCGAGCAGCTGGAACGCGACGCCTGCGCGGCCCGGCTGATCGACCTGGCGTTGCGGGCCGGCGGCCCGGACAACATCACCGTCGTGATCGCCGACGTCGTCGAGGAGTAGCCCTCACCGCCGCCGCGGAGCGGCCCTTCGGGTCGGCTCGGCGGTGGTCGGGTCCTCCGGCCACGGATGGCGCGGGTAGCGTCCGCGCAGCTCCGCCCGTACCTGCTGATAGCCGGTGCGCCAGAACGAGGCCAGGTCGGCGGTGACCGCCACCGGCCGCCCGGCGGGGGAGAGCAGGTGCAGCAGCACCGGCACCCGCCCGTCGGCGATGCGCGGCACGTCCCGCCAGCCGAACGTCTCCTGGAGCTTGACCGCCAGCACCGGCGCGGCCGGGTCGGTGTAGTCGACCCGGATCCGCGAGCCGCTGGGCACCTCCAGGCGCTCCGGGGCCAGCTCGTCCAGCCGCGCCGCCTGCCGCCAGTCCAGCAGCCGCCGCAGCGCCGCCGCCACGTCCACCCGGTGCAGGTCGGCCCGGCGCCGGGCGCGGGCCAGCTCGGGGCCCAGCCAGACGGGCGCCTCGGCGAGCAGCGCCGCGTCGGAGACGTCCGGCCAGTCGCCGCCGAGCGCCTGGCGGCAGAACGCCAGCCGGCGGCGCAGCCCGGTCGCCTCCGGCGTCCAGCGCAGCAGGCCCGGTCCCTCCTGCCGCAGCCCGTCCAGCAGCGCCGCCGCGACCAGCTCCGGGTCCGGCGCGGTGAGCGGCCGGTCGACCAGTTCGACGGCGCCGAGCCGGACCACCTCGCGGGCCACCACCTCCCCGCCGGACCAGGCCACCTCCCGCCCGGTGTCCAGCAGCGCCGCCCCGGCCTCCCGGGCGGTCGCCTCGTCGATCGGCGCGGCGAGCCGTACCCGGGCGGCGGGCGCGCCGGGGGAGCGGTCGGCGACCGCGACGGCCAGCCACGCCGCTCCGGTCAGGCCCGACCCGGGCGCCAGCTCCGCGGCGGTGCCGCCGGCCATCAGGTACGCGGACCCGCCCGGCCGCCGTGCCCGAGCCAGCCGTTCCGGGTACGCCAGTCCGGCGAGCAGCCCCGCGGCCAGATCGTCCGGCAGGCGCCCCCGCTCGGCCGCGCCGTCGGCGGGCAGGGCGGCGCGCAGG
>NZ_JBXUOV010000103.1:0-20214 GCF_057196585.1 Micromonospora sp. ATLC20 | reverse complement strand
GAGCTGCGCCGCGCCCGAGCCCGGCTGGCCGAGGCGGAGGCCGCCGCCGGCGTGGCCCGGGCCAGCGCCAAGGAGGCCCGCTCGGTCGACGACGCGCGGCTGTGGCTGCTGCTGGAGACGATCGGCCAGGCCGCCGTGGGGCTGCGCCGCGAGCTGGCGCTCGACCCGGTGGACAGGCTCCCGGCCGACTTCGTCGCCGACGCGTTCGCCGAGCAGCCGGGCGCCGCCCAGGCCGGCCCGTCAACGCGGGCCCGCGACACCGACGACCCGGCCCGCCTCGACCAGTTGCTCGCGCTGCCGCGGGCGCACCTCGTGGTGGACGGCTACAACGTGACGAAGCGCGGCTTCGGCGAGATGTCGCTGGAGCAGCAGCGCAAGCGGCTGATCACCGGGCTGGGCGGGATCGCCGCGCAGACCGGGGACGAGGTCACAGTCGTCTTCGACGGCGCCGAGCGGATCCACGGCCTGCCACCGGCGCCGCGCGGCGTGCGGGTGCTGTTCTCCCGCAAGGGCGAGACCGCCGACGAGCTGATCCGCCGCCTGGTCCGCGCCGAGCCGGCCGGGCGGCCGGTGGTCGTGGTCTCCTCGGACCGCGAGGTCGCCGACGGGGTACGCCGGCACGGCGCGTACCCGCTGGGCGCCGACTCGCTGCTGCGGCGCCTGGCCCGTTCCTGAGCCTTTCTCCGCGTCGCCCCCCCCGCTTGATCGACTCCAGATCGGGGGAGTGGCGGGGTCGGGCGCGTGCTGATCGCGCCACTTCGGCGTACTGGTTCGTTTTCGCGGCGGCTGCTGCCTCGTTGTCCGGTTCTGTCATACCCGAGCGTTAGCGTCGTGGTGACCGACGGTGGTGGTCCCTTCCCCGAGCGCCACCGGCGACCCGTCAGGAGGCGTTGATGCTGATCGACTGCGACACCTGCGGCAACCGCGGCGCCGGCTGCTCCGGCTGCCTGGTGACCGCACTGCTCGACTCCGACCCGGCCGACCTGGGCCCGGCCGAGCACCGGGCGATCGAGGTGTTCGCGCGGGCCGGATTCGAGGTGGAGGTGCTGCCGTCGGCGCCCGCCGAGGCGCCGGCGCCGATGCCCCGCCGCCCCGGCCGTCGTCGCCGGGTCGCCTGACGCCGCCCGCTGCCCGCCGGTTTCCGCCTGCCGCTGAAGGAGGGCCGCCCCGGGGTGCTCAGGGCGTCCGTCGGGATCACCCCGTCCACCGCTCGCCGATCGGGCCCGTGCCGCCGTCTGCCGCGTCGGCCCACCCTGGCCCGTAGCTGCTCCTCGGTCCCCTGAATCTGGATCCCAGCCACATCTGACCCTCCTTCTCGTCCCCAGCCCGGCAAGCTCTTCCCCGCCCCGGCAAGGGCCATCGATCTTGGAGTTGTGGCGCCCAGGATGTCCGAGTAGCCGTGTTTGTCAGCCGCCACAACTCCAAGATCGGCGCGCGGGTGGGCTGGAGGCCGCGCGCGGGCGGGGCGGGCGGGACCGGCGTGGCGGGCACGGCGGTCCCGCTTGCGCGGCCGGGCAATAGGATGGGCGGTCACGGCGGGAGGGGAGCGGCATGACGCGGACGCGGCACGACGGCGGGGTGGGCCGGTGACCCCGCGCGCCTGGGCGCTGCTGACCCTGGGCGGCCTGGTGGTCGCGCTGCTCGTGGCGGTGGTGCTGCTGGTGCCGTGGAGCCGCCCGCCGGCGCCCCGCGCCGACCAGCTCGCGGCACTGCGTGACCTCCCGGCCGAGCAGGTGACCCGGGGCCGGGCCTTCCACGGCGCGCTGCGCCCGGCGGCCTGGTCGGCGCTGGCGGTCGGGCTGGTGGTGGCGTTGCTGCTCGGGCTGACCCCGCTGGGCGGGCGCCTGGTCGAACTGGTCGGCCGGCCCTTCGGCGGGCACTGGATCGCGCAGGCAGTGCTCGGCGGGCTCGCCGTCATGTTCCTCGCCGACCTGCTCACGCTGCCGTTCGCGGCCTGGCGCCGCACCGTGCTGGTCCGCTACGGGCTGAGCACCCAGAGCTGGGGCGGCTGGGCCGTCGACCTGCTCAAGTCGTACGCGGTCAGCGCGGTGATCGGCGCGCTGGTCCTGCTCGGCTTCTACACGGTGGTGCGGCTCGCCCCGCGCTGGTGGTGGGCGTTCGGCGCGGCCGGCGCGGCGGCCCTTGTGGTGGTGCTGTCGTTCGTGCTGCCGGTGCTGGTCGAGCCGGTGTTCAACCGGTTCACCCCGATGGAGCCGGGTCCGCTGCGCACCGAGCTGACCGCGATGGCCGCCCGGGACGGCGTACCGGTGCGCGACGTGCTCGTCGCCGACGCGTCCCGGCGTACCAGTGCGGTGAACGCGTACGTCTCCGGGCTCGGCCCGACCCGGCGGGTGGTCGTCTACGACACGCTGCTGCGCGAGGCGGAACCGGCCGAGGTGACCAGCGTGGTCGCCCACGAGCTGGGGCACGCCAAGGACCGGGACGTGTGGACCGGCACGGTGCTCGGCGCGCTCGGCGCCGCCGCCGCGGTGGTGGCGCTCTACCTGATCGGCTCGTGGACGCCGCTGCTGCGGCTCGCCGGCGTCGACTCGATCGCCCATCCGCGGGCCTTCCCGCTGCTGATCGCGCTGGTCACGGTCGCCGGGCTGCTCGCCACCCCGGCGCAGGCGCTGGTCTCGCGCCGGATCGAGGCCCGCGCCGACGCCCACGCGCTGGCGCTCACCGGCGACCCGGCGACCTTCGAGGCGATGCAGCGACGACTGGCCGGGGTCAACCTGGCCGACCCGGACCCGCCGCGCTGGGAGCGCCTCTGGTCGGCGACCCACCCGTCCACCGTGGAGCGGATGGCCGCCGCCCGCGCCTACGCCAGGGAGTCCGGCCGATGAGCCGCACCTTGCTGATCACCAACGACTTCCCGCCGCGCCCCGGCGGCATCCAGTCGTTCGTTCACAACCTCGCCGTGCGCCAGCAGCCCGGTTCGGTGGTGGTGTACGCGTCGAGCTGGCGCGGCGCGGAGAAGTTCGACGCCGACCAGCCGTTCGAGGTGGTCCGGGAGCGGACCCGGGTGCTGCTGCCCACCCCGCTGATCGCCCGGCGGGCGGCGCGGCTGGCCCGCGCGTACGACTGCGACACCGTGTGGTTCGGCGCGGCGGCCCCGCTGGGGCTGCTCGCCGCGGGCCTGCGGCGGCGGGCCGGGATCCGCCGGGCGGTGGCGCTGACCCACGGCCACGAGGTCGGCTGGGCGGCGCTCCCAGGCGCCCGGTCGGCGCTGCGCCGGATCGGGCGGGGCGTGGACGTGACCACCTACCTCGGCGAGTACACCCGGGCGCGGCTGGCCCGCGTGCTGGACGGGCTGACCGAGCTGCGCCGGCTCGCGCCCGGCGTGGACGTGGACACCTACCACCCGGACGTAGACGGCGGGCGGGTCCGGTCGCGGCTCGGGCTGGCCGACCGGCCGGTGGTGGTGTGCGTGTCGCGGCTGGTGCCCCGCAAGGGCCAGGACATGCTGATCCGCGCGCTGCCGGAGATCCGCCGCCGGGTGCCCGACGCCGCGCTGCTCGTGGTCGGCGGCGGCCCGTACCGCTCGACGCTGGAGAAGCTGGCCCGGCAGACCGGGCTGGAACGCGACGTGGTCTTCACCGGCTCGGTGCCCTCGGCCGAGCTGCCCGCCCACTACGCGGCCGGCGACGTCTACGCGATGCCGTGCCGCACCCGCAACCGCGGGCTGGACGTGGAGGGCCTCGGCATCGTCTACCTGGAGGCGAGCGCGACCGGGCTGCCGGTGGTGGCCGGAGACTCCGGCGGCGCGCCGGACGCGGTCCGCGAGGGGGAGACCGGGTACGTGGTCGGGGGCCGGGACGTGGCCCAGCTCGCCGACCGGGTCGCCATGCTGCTCGCCGACCGGGACCTGGCCCGGCAGTTCGGCGCCGCCGGCCGCGCCTGGGTGGAGCGGGAGTGGCGCTGGGAGACGCAGGCGCAGCGGATGGCCGCCCTGCTGGCCGGCTGACCGCGTGCCGGCCGGGCCAGGAGCCCGCGTGCCAGCCGGATCAGGGCACCGCGGGCCGGCCCGGTCAGGCGGCGGCCGGGTCAGGCGACGGCAGCGTCAGGAGGCCGCGTCGACGTGGGCGGGCACCCGGCCCAGGTGCGGCGCGGCCGGGCCGGGACGGCCGAAGTGCCAGCCCTGCCCGGCGTCGCAGCCGATCGCGCGCAGCCGGTCGGCCTGGTCGGCCGTCTCCACGCCCTCGGCGGTGACGGTGAGGCCCAGCGCGTGCGCCAGCGACACGAGCGAGGCGAGGATCCGCTCGTCGGTGCCGCTGCCCGGCGCGCGCAGGCCGGTCACGAACTCGCCCGCCACCTTCAGCTCGTCGACCGGCAGGTCCCGCAGGTACGCGAGGTTGCAGTAGCCGGTGCCGAAGTCGTCGATGGCGACCCGGACGCCGAGGTCACCGAGCACCCGCAGGGCGCGCACCGGCTCGACCACGGTGCTCATCATGGTGCTCTCGGTGATCTCCAGTTGCAGCCGCTGCGGCGGCAGGCCGGTGCGCCCGAGCACGCCGCGTACCTCGGTCACCAGGTCGGAGCGGTGCAACTGCCGGACGGCGAGGTTGACGCTGACGAACGGCGCGTCGCCGTCCGCACCCGGCCAGGTGCCCGCCTCGCGGCACGCCTCGGCCAGCACCCAGCTGCCGAGCCGGACGATCAGCCCGGTCTCCTCGGCCAGCGGGATGAAGCTGTCCGGCCGCAGCACACCCAGCTCCGGGTGGCGCCAGCGCACCAGCGCCTCCATGCCGAGCACCCGCCCGTCGCGCAACGACGTCAGCGGCTGGTAGTCGAGGTAGAACTCGCCCCGGTCCAGCGCGGCGGGGATCGCCGCGGACAGCGCGTACCGGGCCAGGTCGCGGCGGTTGCGGTCGGCGTCGAACAGCGACCAGCGGGCCCCGCCGGCGGCCTTGGCCCAGTGCAGCGTGCTGTCGGCCGCGCGCATCAGGTCCATCGGTGAGGTGCCCTCGACCGGGCGCTCCACGATGCCGATGCTCGCGGACACGGTCAGCTCGTGGCCGTCGACGAGCGCCGGCTCCCGTATCGCGGCAAGCGCCGACTCGGCGACCTGCACCGCGTCATCGGTGCCGGCGGTGCGCTCGACCAGGATCACGAACTCGTCGCCGCCGAGCCGGGCCACCAGGTGTTCGCCGAGAGCGCCGTGCAGCCGCTGGGCCACCGTCACCAGCAGCGAGTCGCCGATCTGGTGGCCGAGGGAGTCGTTTACCACCTTGAACCGGTCCAGGTCGAGGAAGCAGACACCGACCCGGTCGGCGCCCCGCCCGGGCGCGGTGATCGCGGCGGTCAGCCGTTCGGTGAACAGCGTGCGGTTCGGCAGGCCGGTGAGCGGGTCGTGGGTGGCCTGGTGCCGGAACCGGGCCTCGCTGTCGCGCAGCGCCCGCTCCGCCTGCGCCCGGGCCATCATGGCGGCCCGGCGGATGGACTCCTGCTCGTCCAGCGTGCGGTCGCGCAGGGCGCGGGCGTACCCGGTGGCGACGGTGGCGAGCAGCCGCGCCATCCGGTCCTCGACGTCGTCGACGACCAGGTCGAGGTCGCGGACCAGGCGCAGCTGGATCACCTCGACGGTGCGGCCCAGCCCTTCCGCGGAGGCGATGTGCGCCTGCACCAGCTCCGCGCCGACCTGCTGGCCGATCCGCAGGTCGAACGGCTCGGCGCGCAGCGCCTGGGCCAGCCGGTCGGTGAGCCGTTGCAGCATCTCCTCCAGCTGCGACTGGGTCATCGGCAGATAGCTGGTGCCGGACACCGCCTTGGCCCAGGCCCGGGCGAACACGCCGGGCCTGCTGCGGGTCGCGTCGTCACCCACCGAGCCGCCCGACCCCGCCCATGAACACGGCCCGTTCGGCGTTCTCCGCCTGGTCGGGGGAGTCCGGCCGCCACTGCGGCACCCACACCACACCCGGGTCGACCAGCTCGAAGCCGTCGAACAGCGCGGTCATCTCGGCCCGGCTGCGGATCCAGAGCTGGCTGTCGGTACGCCGGTAGACCCGCTCCGCCTCGGCCCGCTCGCCGGTGCCGTCGCGGCCCTCCTCGCTGGCCTGGGAGAGCACCAGGTGGCTGCCGGGCGCCAGCGCCCCGCGCAGCGTCCGCAGGATCTCCTCGGGGCGGTCGGCGTCCGGGACGAAGTGCAGCACCGCCACGATCATCACGGCGACCGGCCGGGTGAAGTCCAGCAGCCGGGTGACCTCCGGGTGGGACAGGATCGCCTCCGGGTTGCGCAGGTCCTCCTGCAGCACTGTGGCGTTCTCGTTTCCGGCCAGGATCTCCTGGCTGTGCGCCACCGCCACCGGGTCCACGTCGACGTAGACCACGCGCGACTCCCTGTCGATCCGCTGGGCGATCTCGTGGACGTTGCCGACGGTCGGGATGCCGGAGCCGATGTCGAGGAACTGGCGGATGCCGGCCTGGGCGAGGTACTGCACCGCCCGGCGCAGGAACGCGCGGTTGGCCTGCGCCATCAGCGGCGCCTCCGGCACCGCCTCGACCATCGCGCGGGCGGCCGCCCGGTCGGCCGCGAAGTTGTGCGAGCCGCCGAGGTAGTAGTCGTACATGCGGGCGACGCTGGGGCGCTCGATGTCGATCGTCTCGGGTGCCCAGTCCGGCCGCTGCATGTCCTGCCCCTCGGGTGTCGGCGACACGCGGTCGTCACCGCCGCGCGGATCACCCGGGTATTCTGCCCCTCCGCCGTCGCGCTGCAAAGACCGCCGTCACTGCGCGTCCGGGCGGTCACCGTCAGCGACCAGCCGGGGCCGGAAACGCCGAGAGGCCCGCGTCCGTGGCGGACGGGGCCTCTTCGGCGGTAGGTGTCAGAACTTCGGCGCGTCCGGGGCCTCCAGCAGCCCCAGCCGCAGCGCCGTCATCAGCGCCTGCGCCCGGTTGGCGGCACCCAGCTTCTCGTAGAGCTTGGAGATGTGGGTCTTGGCGGTCGACTCGCTGACGAACAGCTGCTTGGCGATGCCGGCCACGCTCATGCCGTCGGCGAGCAGCCGCAGCACCTGGCCCTCACGGGGGGACAGCTGCGGGCCGGACGGCGCCAGCCGGCGCTTCATCGCCTCGGCCAGGTCGGCCGCGGTGAACGCGCTGGGGGAGGAGGCGGCGTGCCGGGCGGCGGCCACCACCTCGTCGGCCGGGGCGGTCTTCGGCACGAACGCGCTCGCGCCCGCCTCCAGGGCACCGAAGAGCTGGTCGTCACCGGCGTACATGGTGAGCACGACGATGCCCATGGACGCGCTGGACTTGCGCAGGGCGCGGGTGGCCTCCAGGCCGCTGCCGTCGGGCAGGCGGAGGTCCATGATCACCACGTCGGGCTGGAGCGCGCCGGCCTGGCGCACGCCCTCCGCCGCGGTGGCCGCCTCGCCCACGACCTCGAACTGACGGTCGCGCTCGAACGCGTGACGCAGCCCCTTGCGGATGAGGTCGTGGTCGTCGACCAGGAGAACCTTGGTACGGGTGGCCGGTGTCGGACTGCTGGTCATCCTCGGGTTACTCCCCTTCTGCTGCTGCGGCGCTGCCGCGCACCTTATCGCGCCGGGGCGACGAACCGAGCACCACCGCCACAGTCGTCCCACTCGGCTGCCGCGGCCTGATCTCCAACCGGCCTCGGATACGTTCCGCCCTCTCGGCCATGATCGCAAGGCCATAGTGCCCGTCCGGGCGCTGGTCACCGATGCCGTGACCGTCATCCGACACTTCGATTCGGGTGTACGGGGGATCCACCTCGCACGTGACCCACAGGTTCGACGCGCCGGCGTGCTTGCGCGCGTTCGTCACCGCCTCCTGCGCGATGCGCAGCAACTCGGCCTCGGTGGCGGCGGGCAGCCGGGCGGTGGACTCGTCCAGCGACAGGTGCACCCGCAGGCCACCGGAGGCGCCGACGGTGCGGGCGTACTCGGCGATGGCGGCGGCCAGGCCACCGTGCCGGTCCACCTCGCTGCGCAGCTCGAACAGGCTCAGCCGCAGCTCGGTGATCACCCGGGTGACCTCCTGGCGCAGCGTCCGCAGCGAGTCGGCGGTCTCCTCGGCGTCCTCGTGCACGGTGGCGAGCGCGTTGTCGATGCCGTACCCGACCATGACAAGCTCCTGGGCGACCCCGTCGTGGATCTCCCGGGCCAGCCGCTGCCGCTCCTCGTTCGTCGCCAGCGAGCGCACCTCGTCGAAGAGCAGCGCCGCCTCCAGCCGCAGCGCCGCCGGGCCGGTCAGCGCCGTCACCCGGGACACCACCGGCGGCGGGTACGCGGCGGCGGTGTCCGCCTCGATCACCACCAGGCCGACCGTGCGCACGCCCGCCACCAGCGGGACGATCAGCGCGGAGACCTCGCCGGAGTGCCGGGACCGGGCCTGCGAGCGGGCCGAGACGGTCGGCTGCTGGGTGGCCCAGGCGTCGGCGATGGCCGAGTCGGCGTCGAGCGTGGTCTCCCAGTCGACCCGGTCCGCGCCGATCTGCGCGAGCACCACGAGCCGGCCGCCGCCGCTGGCGGACAGCACCGCGCCCCGGTCGGTCTTGGCGACCACCCGCAGCTCCTCCAGCAGGTGCTCGGAGATGCCGCCCGGGTCCAGGGTGGCGCCGGGCAGCTGGCGGGCGACCGTACGGAGCTGGGTGAGCAGGCGGGTCGCCTCGGCGTACGGCTGGGGTTTGCCCTCGCCGCGCACCCGCATGACGCGCTGGAGCGTGCCGGCGGTGTAGAGGCCGAGCCCGGCGAGGATCAGCCACTGCGCGCAGACCGCGAGGTAGCCGACCTGGCCGAGCTGCGGCCCGCCGTCGACCTGGGTGAACGCGGCGCTGGCCAGCAGCGTCGCCGCCGCCACCGCGAGCAGCGCGGCGCCCTCGCGGAAGCGGCGGCTGAGCGCGGTCACGGTGACCGGCACGGCGAGGTACGGCAGCACCGCCGAGGCGCCCAGCCCGCCGGTCACGCCGGAAAGGTGGGTGTCGGCGGCGACCTGGCTGGCGGCCAGCCCGAGCACCACCACCTCGGCGAAGCGGCTGATCGGCGCGAGCAGCCGGTGTTGGGGGGCGAGCACGGCGGGCAGGCCGGCGACGCCCAGCAGGGCGATCCACCAGAGCTGGGTGGCGTCGCGGGTGGCGAACAGGGTCAGGGCGGCGACCAGCGCGAGGAGGACCGCGCGAGCCGCCGCCGCGAGGGGCTGCGTCGACGGCTGGCGGGATGTGGAGGCGGGCACGTGACGGATGGTAGTCAGCCCCGGTAGATCTCGGCGATCTCCGAGGCGTACGTCTTGTGCACGACCTGACGCTTGACCTTCAGCGACGGGGTCAGCTCGCCGGTGGTCTCGGTGAAGTCCTGCGGCAGGATCCGGAACACCTTGATCGCCTCGGCCTTGGACACCGCCTGGTTGGCCTGGTCGATCGCGGACTGCACCTCGGCGCGCAGTGCCGCGTCGTCGCGCAGCTCGGCCATGCTCGTGGTCTCCGGGCGCCCCTGCCCGGCCAGCCACTTCGGCAGCGCCTCCTCGTCGATGGTGACCAGCGCGGCGATGAACGGCTGCCGGTCGCCGACCACCACGCACTGGCTGATCAGCGGGTGCGCCCGTACCTGGTCCTCCAGCACCGCCGGGGCGACGTTCTTGCCGCCGGCGGTCACGATGATCTCCTTCTTCCGGCCGGTGATGCTCAGGTAGCCGTCGTCGTCCAGGTGCCCGAGGTCGCCGGTGCGGAACCAGCCGTCGGTGCTGATCGCCTCGGCGGTGGCCGCGTCGTTGTGCCAGTAGCCCTGGAAGACGATGTCGCCGGCGATCAGGACCTCGCCGTCGTCGTCGATCCGGATGGTGACGCCGGGCAGCGGGCGGCCGACGGTGCCGATCCGGGTGCCGGTGGGCAGGTTGGCGGCGGCGGCCGGCGAGGTCTCGGTGAGGCCGTAGCCCTCGCAGATGGTCACCCCGACGCCGCGGAAGAAGTGCCCGAGCCGCGCGCCCAGCGGCGCGCCGCCCGAGATGGCGTCGCGGCACCGGCCGCCCATCGCCGCCCGCAGCTTGCGGTAGACCAGCTTGTCGAAGAGGGCATGCTGGGCGCGCAGCCCCAGGCCCGGACCGCCGGGCAGTTCCTGCGCCTCGCTCCACGCGATGGCGACCTTCTCCGCGCGGTCGAAGATCTTGCCCTTGCCCTCGGCCTCGGCCTTCTGCCGCGCGCCGTTGTAGACCTTCTCGAAGACCCGGGGTACGGAGAGCACGAACGTCGGCTTGAAGTCCTGCAGCTCGGCGACCAGGTTCTTGGTGTCCGCGCAGTGCGCCATGGTGGCCCGGGCGTGCACCACGCCGACCTGGATGAGCCGGGCGAAGGCGTGCGCGAGCGGCAGGAACAGCAGGGTGGAGGCGCCCTGGCGGAACAGGTTCGGCAGCACCGGCACCGCGTTGGCGATGTCGGAGTAGATGTTGCGGTGGGTCAGCACGCAGCCCTTGGGCCGGCCGGTGGTGCCGCTGGTGTAGATGATCGTGGCGACGTCGTCGGCCTTGAGCAGCGAGCGGCGGGTCTCCACCTCGGCCCGGTCCACCGACGCGCCGGCGGCGACCAGGTCGTCGACGGCGCCCAGGTCGATCTGCCAGACCTCGCGCAGTTCGGGCAGGCGGTCCCGGACGCCCGCGACCATGGTGGCGTGCGCGGTGCTCTCCACCACGACGGCGACGGCGCCGGAGTCGCCGAGGATCCAGGCGGCCTGCTCGGCGCTGGACGTCTCGTAGATCGGCACGGTCACCGCGCCGGCCGCCCAGATCGCGTAGTCGAACAGGGTCCACTCGTAGCGGGTGCGGCTCATCAGGCCGACCCGGTCGCCGGGGGAGACGCCGGCGGCGATCAGGCCCTGCGCCACCGCCACGACCTCGTCGCGGAACTGGCGGCAGGTGACATCCTCACGCGCGTCCGTCCCCGCGCCGGGGCGGACGAACTGCACGGTGTCCGGGGCGACCTCGGCGTTTTCCCAGACCGGGTCGGTCAGGTTGGCCGCGTCGCCGACGGTGACGATCGGCGGGACGGAGAACTCGCGCACCTGCACTCCCTCGTGCTCTACCGGCGGGGGCCGGCCTGGTCGGCTCTGTCGAAACCTACCCGCACACCCCGGGGGGTCTGCCAGGGAGGTTGCCCGCCCGGCTGGTGGGACGCCGTCCGGCGGGTGGAGCGGGACCGGCCGGGAGCCGGCCGGGTAGCCTCCCCCCATGGCGGACTCCTCCACCCAGTCGATCATCATCGGCGCGTCACCGGACCGGGTGGCGGCCGTCATCTGCGACTTCCCGAGCTATCCCGAGTGGGCCGAGGCGGTACGCCGGGCCGAGGTGATC
The DNA here is from genome assembly GCF_057196585.1 of Micromonospora sp. ATLC20. Lineage (NCBI taxonomy): Bacteria > Bacillati > Actinomycetota > Actinomycetes > Micromonosporales > Micromonosporaceae > Micromonospora > Micromonospora sp. ATLC20. The sequence goes on along the minus strand of NZ_JBXUOV010000103.1, from coordinate 8,913 downwards.
GAGGAGTACGAGGACGGCTACGCCAGCCAGGTCCGGTTCACGCTCGACGCGGGCGTGATGGCCGACGAGTACGTGCTGGCCTACGAGTACGCCGAGGACATCTCCCGGATCGAGTGGCACCTGGTCGCCCCGTCGAAGATGCAGCGCTCCCAGCGCGGGTCGTACGACCTGGTGGGCAACCCGGACGGGACGACCACGGTGACGTACACCCTCGAGGTGGAGCTGTCCGTGGCGATGCTCGGCATGTTCCGCCGCAAGGCCGAGAAAATGATCATGGACGCGGCGTTGAAGCAGCTCAAGCGCCGGGTAGAAGCACCCGGTGCGGCGCAGGAGAACCGACCGTCGTCCCGGTAGTCACGCTGGAGGAGCCGAACCATGGGCACCACTGATCCGGGTTCGGCCCGGGAAGAGGCCGAGCGCCTCGTCGCCACACTGCTCGCCGGCGCGAAGATGGCCGCCGCCGCACCCGGCTCCGGTGCCTGGGGTCCGCTCGGTGGGATCCTCTCCGGTGTCCTCGGTCACACCCCGCCCGGCGCCGGGCCCGCTCCGGAGACGCCCGCGCCCGCCGGTTTCGCCACCGGCTCGCCGGAATGCTGTGTCTGCCCCGTCTGTCGCGGTATCGCCGCCTTGCGCGACCCGAGTCCGGAATTCGCCGAGCGGCTCGCCACGGGCGCCGGGGACCTGGCGGCCGGGGTGGCGAGCCTGCTGCGCGCGTTCACCCCCGCCGAGCCGGCGCGAACCGCCGGCGACGGCACAGCCGCCCCGGACGGATCCGGGGACCACGTGTGGCGCGAGGCGACCCGTACCGGGCATGATTCTCAGCCGGCACCCGAGCAGGACGTGTGGTCCGCCGCCACCCGTGGGGAGGGCGCGGCCGATTCGGGTGCCACCGCCGACGCCGCCGGGCCGCCGGAGCCGGACACGAGCCGGACACCGGCCGGCCGTCCCGTGGTGCCCGCCTCGCGGGCGTCCGGAGAGGTGGGCGCGGACGCACCAGGCGACGGGGCCTGACCACCGGACATCCCGGGACCGTACGGCCGGTTCGGCCGGTCCCCGGGCAGCACAGCAGAGGGGAGTGGCAGCGGTGACGCTGACCATCGGAGTCGACGTCGGTGGCACGAAGGTGGCCGGCGGTGTCGTGGACGACGCCGGCACGGTACTCGTGCAGACGCGACGGGACACCCCCGCCGACGACGTGGCCAAGACCCGCGACGTCATCATCGAGGTGGTCACCGAACTGGCCGCCGGTCACGCCGTGGAGGCGGTCGGCATCGGCGCCGCCGGCTGGATCGACGCCTCCCGCTCCACCGTGCTGTTCGCCCCGAACCTCGCCTGGCGGGACGAGCCGCTGCGCACGTACGTCGGCGACGCCACCGGCCTGCCGGTGATCGTGGAGAACGACGGGAACGTGGCTGCCTGGGCGGAGTTCCGCTACGGCGCGGCCCGCGACGCCGACGACTCGATGGTCATGTTCACCATCGGCACCGGCGTCGGCGGCGGCATCGTGCTCGGCGGTGGCCTGGTCCGCGGCGCCAACGGCATCGCCGCCGAACTGGGCCACATGCTCACCGTGCCGGACGGCCACCAGTGCGGCTGCGGCCGGCTGGGCTGCATCGAGCAGTACGCCAGCGGCAGCGCCCTGGTCCGCTTCGCCCGCGCCGCCGCCCGGCAGGAGCCGCACCGCGCGGCGGCGTTGCTGGAGCTGGCCGGGGGCGAGGCCGAGACGATCACCGGTCCGATGGTGACCGCCGCCGCGAAGGGCGGCGACCCGGTCTCCACCGAGGCGTTCGCCCAGGTCGGCCGCTGGCTCGGCACCAGCCTCGCCGACATGGCGCAGATCCTCGACCCGCAGGTGCTGGTGGTCGGCGGCGGCGTGATCGACGCCGGTGACCTGCTGCTCGGCCCGACCCGGCGGTCGTTCGCCGACGCGCTGGCCCAGCGCAGCCGCCTGCCCGTCGCCGAGGTCCGCCCGGCCGAGCTGGGCAACACCGCCGGCGTGATCGGCGCCGCCGACCTGGCCCGGCGGATCTGACATGACTGATGCGGGTGTGCCGCTGCGGGTCGTGTCGTACAACATCCACAGCCAGCGCGACGACACCGCCGCGCTGGCCGAGGTGGTCCGTGCGGCCGCGCCGGACGTGGTGATCGTCCAGGAGGGACCGCGCCGGTTCCGGTGGCGGCAGAAGACCGCCGCGCTGGCCGAGTCGTTCGGCATGGTGGTGGCGGCCGGTGGCCTGCCGTCGCTGGGCAACGTGCTGCTGACCAGCCTGCGGGTGCGGGTCGTCGACACCAGCTGCCAGCGGTACCCGCTGACGCCGGGACGGCACATGCGCGGCGCCGCCTATGCGCACTGCCGGGTCGGCGGCGTCGACGTGCTGCTGGCCGGCTCGCACCTGTCCACCGACCCGGCCGAGCGGCCCGCCCAGGCGGCGGCGTTCAAGCGCGAGCTGGACGCCTCCACGCTGCCCGTGGTGGCCGGTGCCGACGTCAACGAGGGGCCGGACGGGCCGGCCTGGCAGACGCTCGCCGAAGGGCTCACCGACACGGCGCTCGCCGCCGACCGGGCCGACCGGCACACGTTCTCCTGCGCCGACCCGCGCCGCCGCATCGACGCGCTCTTCGTCGACCCCCGGATCACCGTGGTCGACTACGACGTGGTGGACACCCCGGCGGCCCGCCGGGCCAGTGACCACTTCCCGGTCCTGGTCGACCTGCTGCTGACCACCGCCTGACCGGCACGGACCGCCGGGCCGGTGACGCACCGTCAGGTGCCCGGCGGCCGGCAGGACCACCGCTTCGCCGCCTTTGCTCTGCCGCCATATACGCACCAGCTACCCGCCGTGACCGGCGGGCGCGTCCCGGCCGGACGGCCGCGAGACGTCGGCGCAGCTCCGGGCGATGCTGCGTCAGTGGGTGCAGAGCAAAGGGCGAAAGCGGGTACGCCTCCGGCGCGGCCGGTCCACTCACGCTCGGTGACCGGCCCGGCGGTGACGCTGTGTCAGGGGGACCGGGCGGGTGGGCGGCGCCGGGTCGGGTGGCTGGACAACGGCGGGCATTCTCGGCAGGATTTCGCTCCGACCCGGCACGCGTGCCGCACAAAGGAGAATTCCCGGTGTCCTCCTCCACCGACCTCGGCCGCCCCGATCCGGACCGGACGGACGTCCCGGTCCGCGACGACCGCCCGGTCTCCGACCGGGGTGACACGGTCTGCGTCATCGGCGCCGGCGCCAGCGGCCTGACCGCCGTGAAGAACCTCCGCGAGGCCGGCTTCGGCGTCGACTGCTACGAGCGGGAGACGGGCGTCGGCGGCGCCTGGAACTGGCGGCACGACCGCAGCCCGGTGTACGGCAGCACGCACCTGATCTCGTCCCGGCCGTTCACCCAGTTCCCCGACTTCCCGATGCCCGACGACTGGCCGGACTACCCGCACCACAGCCAGCTGCTGTCCTACTTCGAGCGGTACGCCGACCACTTCGACCTGCGCCAGCACGTCTGGTTCGGCACCGAGGTGGTCCGCGTCGAGCCGGTCGCGGGGGACCGCTGGGACGTGACCACGCGCAGCACCGGCGGCTACGGCCCCGAGCGCACCTCCCGGTACGCCGCCGTGGTGCTCGCCAACGGCCACAACTGGTCGCCCAAGCTGCCCCGCTACGAGGGGCTGGAGGAGTTCCGCGGCGAGGTCATGCACGCCTCGTCCTACAAGGACCCGGCGCAGTTGCGCGGCAAGCGGGTGCTCGTGGTCGGCGCCGGAAACACCGGCTGCGACATCGCGGTCGAGGCGGCGCAGCAGGCGTCGCACTGCTGGCACTCCACCCGCCGCGGCTACTGGTACGCCCCGAAGTACGTCCTCGGCCGCCCCGCCGACCAGGTCAACGACACGCTGCTGGCGCTGCGGGTGCCGCTGCGCGTACGGCAGTGGCTCTACCACTGGACGCTGCGGCTGACCGTCGGCGACCTGACCCGGTTCGGCATGCCGAAGCCGGACCACCGGGTCTACGAGACGCACCCGATCGCCAACAGCCAGCTCGTCTACTACGTCGGCCACGGCGAGATCACCCCGGTGCCGGACGTGGCCCGCTTCGACGACCGCGCGGTGGAGCTGACCGACGGCCGGCGGATCGACCCGGAACTGGTCGTCTTCGCCACCGGCTACCTGCCGCGCTTCGAGTTCCTCAAGGGCCGGGTGCTCGGCGACGAGGACGGCTCCGGGCGGCCCCGGCTGTGGCTCAACGCCTTCACCGCCGGTCACCCCACCCTCGCCGTGGTCGGCCTGGTGCAGCCGGACTCCGGCATCTTCCCGATCTCACACTGGCAGAGCGTGCTGTTCGCCCGGCTGCTCACGCTGCGCGCCACCCGGCCGGAGCGGGCCGCCGCGTTCGACCGCAAGGTCCGGGAAGGACTGGGCGAGCGGTACTCGGCGAAGGTCAAGGACAGCACCCGGCACTGGTTCGAGGTCGGGCACGCCGACTACCTGCGCGCGCTCCAGCGGGCGCTGCACGAGCTGGAGGGCACCAAATGACGGCCGAGCGGGTGCGGGTGGTCCGGTCCTGGGAGTGGGCCCGGCCGGAACGGCCCGCCCGCCGGGAGGTGCTCGCCGCCCTGCCGGAGCGGGAGGAGGCGAAGCCGCCGCTGCTGTTCGTGCCCGGGTTCGGGCACGGCGCGTGGGCCTTCGCCGAGCACTGGCTGGGGCACGCCGCCGGTCGCGGCTTCCCGGCGTACGCGCTGAGCCTGCGCGGGCACGGCGAAAGCGAGCCGGCGCCGGAGGCGACGCTGCGGTCGTACACCCATGACGTGACGCAGGTGGCGGCGAGCCTGCCGCGGCAGGCGGTGCTGGTGGGGCACGGCGCCGGCGCCCGGGTCGTGGCACACGCGATGGCCCGCTACCCGGCGCGGGCCGCGGTGCTGGTGGCGCCGGTGCTCGGCGGATGGGCGACCTTCGGCACGGCGTTGCGGCGCAACCCGGTCGGCACGGTGCCTGCGGTCTTCGGCGCCGGGCTGCGGCTCAACCGGCGGCAGTTGTTCAGCCGGGAGTTGCCGGACGCCGACGCGCGGCGGCACCTGGCCCGGCTTGGCCGGGCCGGGCGGCGGGCGCAGTGGCAGCTGCTGACCGGCCGGTCCCCGGAACCGGCGGTGGGCCGCCCACCGGTGCTGGTGCTCGGCAGCCCGGACGACCGGGTGCTGCCGGCGACGGCGCTGACCAGGGCCGCCCGGCGGTACGCCTCGGCGCCGCTGCTGTTCCCCGGCATGGGACACGACCTGATGCTCGACGCCCGCTGGCGGGAGCCGATCGACGCGATCCTGGACTGGCTGGACAAGGACCCGGCACCCGCCCAGGGGTGAGCGCCGGGGGCTCGGGTCACCTGGCGGCGGGGCGGCGGCCGACGAGCGTCCCGCTCTCCTCCAGCGCGCTGAGGTAGGACGCCGCCCAGGCGTGGATGTCGTTGTGGGCCAGGTGGTCGCGCATCGCGCGCATCCGGGCCTCGACGTCCTCCGGGCCGGCGCGCAGCGCGGCCAGCAGCCCCTGCTTGAGGCCGTCGAGGTCGTGCGGGTTGACCAGGTACGCCTGCTCCAGTTCGGAGGCGGCGCCGGCGAACTCGCTCAGCAGCAGCGCGCCGGTGCCGTCGACCCGGGCCGCCACGTACTCCTTCGCTACCAGGTTCATGCCGTCGCGCAGCGGCGTCACCGCCATCACGTCCGCGACCCGGTAGAGCGCCACCAGTTCGGCGCGGTCGAACGGCTGGGTGAGGTAGTGGATCGCGGGCTCGCCGACCCGGCCGAACTCGCCGTTGATCCGGCCGACCTGGTGCTCCACCCGGTCGCGCAGGATCTGGTACTGCGCCACCCGGTCGCGGCTGGGCACCGCCACCTGGACCAGCACCGTGTCCCGGACCTTGATGTCGCCGTTGGCGAGCAGCTCCCGGTACGCCTTGAGCCGCTGCTCGATGCCCTTCGTGTAGTCCATCCGGTCGACGCTGAGGATCACGTGCTCGGGCCGGCCGAGGTCCTGCCGCAGCCGGCGGGCCCGCTCGGCGACCTCGGGGCGGGCGGCGAGCGCGGACACCTCGGCGGTGTCGATGGCGACCGGGAAGGCGCCGATGCGCACCACCCGGCCGTCCACGCCGATCCGCCGGTCGGTGGCGGGCAGACCGAGCACCTTGGTGGCGAGCTGGGCGAAGTTGTGCGCGGCCTGGGCCCGCTGGAAGCCGACCAGGTCGGCGCCGAGCATGCCGCGCAGCAGCTCGGCGCGGCGGGGCAGCTGCATGAACAGTTCCGGCGGCGGGAACGGCACGTGCAGGAAGAACCCGATCCGCAGGTCGGGGCGCAGCTCGCGGAGCAGGCCGGGCACCAGCTGGAGGTGGTAGTCCTGCACCCAGACCAGGCCGCCCGGCTCGGCCACCTGGGCCGCGGCCTCGGCGAACCGCTGGTTGACCCGCTGGTACGCCTCCCACCAGCGGCGGTGGTACTCCGGCTGCTCGACGGCGTCGTGGTAGAGCGGCCAGAGGGTGGCGTTGGCGAAGCCCTCGTAGTGGTCGCGGAAGTCCTCGGCGCTCAACGGCACGGTGTGCATGCGCACGCCGTCCACGTCCGGCAACTCGGGCGCGGGACCGGTGCCGCCGGCCCAGCCCACCCAGGTCGCGGGTGTCTGCCGCAGCAGCGGGTGCAGGGCGCTCACCAGGCCGCCGGGGCTGCGGCGCCACTCGAAGGCGCCGTCGGGCGCCACACTGTCGTCGATGGGGAGGCGGTTGGCCACCACCACGAGGGGGCTCTGTCGCATCTCGGGCAATCCGCTCAGCAGGGGACCGGCGACCCGGAAGGAGACGCAAGCCGGACAGCCGGTGCGGGACGTGACGTTCAGCCTATTCCTACTGACTGTAAGTTACACGCTTGTTACGCGCCGGCCCAGGGCGGGCGGCGTCCCGGCATCCGGGCAGCGCCCGGCGGTGCGGTGTCAGACGACCGCGCCGTCGTCCGGGTCGTGGTCGTCCCGGTCGCCCGGACGCAGCCGCCAGATCAGCATCACGAAACCGGCCAGGATGCCGGTGAAGCCGAGCAGCGTGACCACCGACGGGTCGACCAGCGACACCACGGTGGGGGACAGGAACAGCAGGAAGCCGAGCACGATGCAGGCCACGCCGAGCACCGCGTACTTGGAGAAGCGGGGCAGCGGTGGCGGCGGGGGCGGGGTGTAGTGATCCTCGTCCGACGCCTCGTCGGGCAGGTTCGCGCCGAACGTGTCCAGGCCGTCGAGCAGCGAGGCCTCGTCGTGGCGGTCCCGGCTGAGCGAGACGCCGGAGACGTCGGCGGCGTACGGCAGCCGGCGCACGTCGGTGGCGGTCGGCCCGGCGGGCTCCTCGGCCCGGCCGCCCGCGGCGGTGCCCGGCGCGGGCGGGTCGTCCACGTCCTCGGCGGCGGGCCAGGGGTGGCTGCCGGCGCTCGGCGTGGTGTGGAAACCGGCGACGATCTTCGCCCACTCGGCCTCGATGTCCGGCTCGTCGGCGCGCGGCGGGTCACCCGCGCCCTCGTCGGCGAGCTGGGTCAGGTAGTCGCGGGCGGTGGTCAGGTGCGACCTGTCGACGTAGAGCCGGTCGACCGGGCGGGCCGGGACGGTGGTGGTGCGGGTCACCGGGTTCAGGTCGGCGGAGGGCTGGAGGTAGGCCGCGATGCCACCGGCGGCGAGCACGTCGAGCAGGTGCTCGCCGACGCGTGGATCGACGTCGCCCGCGACCGCGTACTCGGCCGCGTCGAGCCCGTTGTCCCGTCGTCCCCGACGGGGCCCGCCCCCTGACACCGGACACCCCCTTCGCCGTTCCCTGCCCGTGCCCTGAATCGTGACACGTCGGCACCCGGTTCCGGGAGTGCGTTGTGGCGTGCCGCTCGTCGTTCGTACCCTCTTCCCGGACTCCCGTGGGCGCCGCCGGCGCCCGCGGGGCCGCGCGGCGACCCGTCCGCCGCCACCGACACGGGAAGGACGCCGGTGCTGTACTGGCTGCTGAAGTACGTCGTTCTCGGCCCGTTGCTGAGGCTGATCTTCCGTCCGCGGGTGGAAGGGCTGGAGCACGTTCCAGCCACCGGCCCGGTGATCCTGGCCAGCAACCACCTCTCCTTCTCGGATTCGATCTTCACACCGCTGATCGTCAAGCGAAAAGTCACCTTCATCGCGAAAGCCGAATACTTCACCGGTAAGGGCCTCAAGGGCCGGCTCACCAAGATGTTCTTCGTCGGCTCCGGCACCATCCCGGTCGACCGCTCCGGCGGGCGGGCCGCCCGCGCCGCCCTCGACACCCAGCTCTCCGTGCTGCGCGCCGGTGGCATCGCCGGGATCTACCCGGAGGGCACCCGCTCGCCGGACGGCCGGCTCTACCGGGGCAAGACCGGCGTGGCGCGGCTGGCGCTGGAAAGCGGCGCCCCGGTCGTGCCGATGGCCATGCTCAACTCCGACGCGATCCAGCCCACCGGCCAGATCATCCCGAACCTGGGCCGGGTGCGGATCCGCTTCGGGCCGCCGCTGGACTTCTCCCGCTACGCCGGGATGGCCGGCGACCGGTTCGTCGAGCGGGCGGTCACCGACGAGATCATGTACGAGCTGATGGAGCTGTCCGGCCGCGAGTACGTCGACACGTACGCGCAGAAGGCCAAGAGCGTCGTGGCACGGCAGCCGGTCCCGGCCTGACCCTCAGCCCGCCCCGGCGATCCGGAGCAACCCTCCGGCGGCGTGCCGGCCGGCGAACGCGCGTACCCGGTCCAGCGTCGCCGCCGCGGCCGGCGGATCCGCCTCGGTGAGCGGCCCGACCGCCAGCGCGGACGCGATCATCTGGTCGGTGACGTCGGTCATCTCGGTGTACCCCTCGGCCGCGGCGGTGAGCAGCCGGCCCGCCCGCGCGGCGTCGCCGTCGCCCCGGGCCAGCGCCGCCT
>NZ_JBXUOV010000102.1:0-20217 GCF_057196585.1 Micromonospora sp. ATLC20 | reverse complement strand
TCGTCGCGGCGCTCGCCTGCGTGCTCGTGCTGGCCCTGGCGGTGGCCGGGCTCGCCGTGCTGCGCCCCGGCCCGGTCGCCGGGTGGCTGGGCGATGTCGACAGCACGGGTACGGCGGTCGCCGCGCCGCCCGAGCCCACGCCGTCGGCCGTGCTGGCCGGTCCGGACGGCAACGCCCCGCTGCCCACCGAGGCCGGCATCCGTACCGCCCTCGACCTGCTGGTCCGCGCCGCCGCGCTCGGCGACCGGGTGCACGTGTCGGTGGCCGACGTGAGCACCGGCCAAGCGCTCTACGGCAGCGGCCAGGACACGCCCACCGTGCCCGCCTCGGTGACCAAGCTGGCGACCGGGGTGGCGGTGCTCGCGGCGCGCGGTCCCGCCTACCGGATCCCGACCCGGGCCGTGGCCGGCGCCAACCCGGGCGAGGTGGTCCTGGTCGGCGGCGGCGACCCCACGCTCGCCGTGGACAAGAACGGCTTCTACCCCGGCGCGGCCCGGCTGGACGACCTCGCCGCCCAGGTACGCGACGCGCTCGGCGGCACCGCCCCGACCAAGGTGATCGTCGACTCGTCGCTGTTCAGCGGCCCGGTCTTCGAGCCCGGCTGGGACGCCGACATCCCCACCGGCGGCTTCGGCGCGGCGATCACCGCGCTGATGACCGACGGCGCCCGGAAGAACCCGGCGGAGGCGCGGCGCACCGCCGAGGAGACCAACCACGCCGCCGAGCGGGTGCCGCAGCCCGACCTGACCGCCGGCCGGCAGTTCGCCAAGTTGCTCGGCCTGACCGGCGGCGCCGCCCAGGTGAGCCGGGGCACCGCGCCGGCCGCGTCCGGCGCCACGGGTACGGCCCCCGGCGCCGAACTCGGCACTGTCGAGTCCCTGCCGATGATCCGGCTGGTCGACATCATGATCAGCGACAGCGACAACGTGATCGCCGAGGCGATGGCCCGCCAGGTGGCGCTCGCCAAGGGCAAGCCCGGCTCGTTCGTCGGCGGCGCGGCCGCGACCGACCAGGTGCTCGGCGAGCTGGGCCTGCCCGCCGGCGAGATCAGCCTGGCCGACGGCAGCGGGCTGTCCCGCACCAACCGGATCAGCCCCTCGCTGCTCACCGACCTGATCACGCTCGCCGGCAACGGCAGCCACCCCGAACTCGCGGCGATCTTCGGCGGACTGCCGGTCGGCGGCTGGTCCGGCACGCTCGACGAGCGCTACCGGGCGGCGGCGACCCGCGCCGGAGCGGGCGTCGTCCGGGCCAAGACCGGCACGCTGAGCGGCGTCAACGCGATCGCCGGCACGGTTACCACAGCCGACGGCCGGCTGCTCACGTTCGCCGTGCTCACCGACCGGACCCAGGGCTCGCTGGACGAGACCCGGGCGGCGCTGGACCGGATCAGCTCCGCGCTGGCCGGGTGCGGCTGCCGCTGACCGACGGGCGTCGATCGGCCGGCGCGAGCCCGGGTGGGGGTGTTCCGGCGCGGGTACGGTGGGTTCATGGCGCAGTTCGTGGACTGGGATCTGGCCGCCGCGACAGCGGGGGCGCTGAGCAAGTCGGGCCCCCGGGTGTCGTACGCCGAGGCCACCGACGTGGTCGGCGACCTGCGCCGGCTGACCGACGAGGCGGCCGGTCACGTCGCCGACTACACCGGCCTGCGCGCGCAGGTCGCGCACCCGCCGGTACGTGTGGTCGACCGCCGGGACTGGGCGGCGGCGAACATCGCCGGGCTGCGTGAGGTCGTCTCCCCGCTGGTCGAGCGCCTCTCCGGCGACAAGCGGCCGGGCGCGCTCACCGAGGCGATCGGCTCCCGGGTGACAGGTGTGCAGGCCGGCACCGTGCTGGCGTACCTGTCCGGCCGCGTGCTCGGCCAGTACGAGGTCTTCGCCGGCGACCCCGGCCAGCTGCTGCTGGTGGCGCCGAACATCCTCGAGGTCGAGCGGAAGCTCGGCGCCGACTCGCGCGACTTCCGGCTCTGGGTGTGCCTGCACGAGGTCACTCACCGCACCCAGTTCACCGCCGTGCCGTGGATGCGCGCGTACTTCCTCGGCGAGGTGCAGGCGTTCGTGGACGCCTCCCAGGGCGGTGAGCACCTGCTGGAACGGCTCCGCCGCGGTGTGGCGACGCTCTCCGACGCGGTGAAGGACCCGGAGAGCCGGGCCAGCGTGCTGGACATCGTGCAGACCCCGGCCCAGCGCGCCGTGCTGGACCGGCTGACCGCGCTGATGACGCTGCTGGAAGGCCACGCCGAGTTCGTGATGGACGGCGTCGGGCCGCAGGTCATCCCCAGCGTCGAGTCGATCCGGGCGGCGTTCAACCGCCGCCGCGAGTCCGGCAACCCGCTGGAGAAGGCGATCCGGCGGCTGCTCGGCATCGAGGTCAAGATGCGCCAGTACGCCGAGGGCCGCAAGTTCGTGCACGGCGTCGTCGACCGGGTGGGGATGCAAGGCTTCAACAAGATCTTCTCGTCCCCGCTGACGCTGCCCCGCCTGGACGAGCTGGGCGACCCGGACGCCTGGGTGTCGCGCGTACACGGGCCCGCCGGTGCCACCCCGCCCGTCGGCTGATCCGGCCGGTCCGGCCGGGCCGCTCGATCCGGCTGATTCTGCGGGCTGGGCTGATTTTCCTGGTCCGCTCGGTTCGGCTTCTTCCGCGGGCCGGGCTGATTCCGGCGCTCGGTCGCGCCGCTCGCCGTCGCCCGCTCCCGTCGTCGCCGGGGTGCGGCTCGCCGTCCGCCGGATGCTGACCGGCCTGCCCGGCGGCGGCCCGGTGCTGGTGGCCTGCTCCGGCGGGGCCGACTCGCTCGCGCTCGCCGCCGCCACCGCGTTCGTGGCCCCCCGGCTCGGGCGCCCGGCCGGCCTGGTGACAGTCGACCACGGCCTGCAAGCCGGGTCCGCCGAACGGGCCGAGGCGGTCGCCGGCTGGGCCCGCGCCGCAGGGCTCGACCCGGTCGAGGTGCTTCCGGTACGCGTGGACGGCCGGCCCGGCGGACCCGAGGCGGCCGCCCGCGAGGCCCGGTACGAGGCGCTGGTCGCTGCCGCCCGCCGCTACGACGCAGCCGGGGTGCTGCTCGGGCACACGCGCGACGACCAGGCCGAGACCGTCCTGCTCGCGCTGGCCCGGGGCGCCGGACCGCGCGGGCTGTCCGGGATGCCGGAGCGGCGCGACGTCGACGGGGTATCCCTGCTCCGCCCGCTGCTCGACGTCACGCGCGCCGACACCCGGGCCGCCTGCGCCGCGCTCGGGCTCGACCCGTGGGCGGACCCGCACAACGCCGACCCCGCGTACGCCCGGGCCCGGGTCCGGTCCGACGCGCTGCCGGCACTCGTCGACGCGCTGGGGCCGGGGGTGGTGGCCAACCTGGCCCGTACCGCCGGGCTGCTCGCGGCCGACAACGCCGCGCTCGACGCGCTCGCCGACACCGCGCTCGCCGACGTCCGTACCGCTGACGGTGGGCTGTCCGTAGCCGGGCTCGCCGAGTTGCCGGCCGCCGTCCGTACCCGGGTGCTGCACGCCTGGGCCCGTGAGCTGGGCGCGACGCCGGCCGCGCTGTCGCACAGTCACGTGGCGGCGCTGGACGCCCTGGTCACGGCCTGGCACGGACAGGGCCCGGTGCACCTACCCGGCAACCACCAGGTGCGCCGCCACACAGGCCACCTCCTGCCCTGACCCGCGCGCCCGCCCACCCCGCCCTTGCCCGTCCCCCGTCCCGTTGATCAAGGACTTTTGGTCACTTTCCGGCCCTCTCCAGCCCGCAAACTCCTTGATCACCGCTCCCGGGGGTGGCGGGCGGGGGCGTCGATCATGAAGTTGACCGGGAGGAAACGGGCGGAAAGCGCGGTCAACTTCATGATCGACGGGGTGGGCCGGGGTGGGCGAGGTCGGCGGGGCGGGGCGGGGCGGGGTGGGTCAGGTGGTCTGGCGGTCTCGGAAAGTGGTGCGGTAGGCCAGCGGGGTGGTGCCCACGCGACGGGTGAAGTGGTGCCGCAGCGCCGCCGCGTCGCCGAAGCCGGCCTGCTCGGCAACGCCCTCCACGCTCAGCGTGGTGTCCTCCAGCAGGTGCCGGGCCAGCAGCACCCGCTGGTTGGTCACCCAGTCGTGCGGAGTGGTGCCGGTCTCGGCGCGGAACCGGCGGGCGAACGTCCGTGGCGCCATCCCGGCGCGCGCCGCCAGCTCGTCCACCGTCACCTGCCGACGCAGGTGTCCCATCAGCCATTCCAGCACCGGTTCCAGCGTGGGTGCCTCCGGTGCCTTGGGGATCGGCGCCTCGACGTACTGCGACTGGCCGCCGTCGCGGTGCGGCGGCACCACCATCCGGCGGGCCAGCCGGGTCGCCACCGCGGAGCCGTGCTCCTGGCGTACCAGATGCAGGCAGGCGTCGATGCCGGCGGCGGTGCCGGCGCTGGTGAGCAGCCGGTCGTCCTGCACGTAGAGCGAGTCGCACTGGACCCGGGCGGCCGGGAAGCGGCGCTGCAGCTCGTCGGTGTACCGCCAGTGGGTGGTGCAGTCGCGCCCGTCGAGGATGCCCGCCTCGCCGAGGACGAACGCGCCGGCGCAGACGCTGAGCAGCCAGGCGCCCCGGTCGGCGGCGCGGCGCAGCGCGGCGAGCACCGGTTCGGGTACCGGGGTGCCGTCGGCGTGCGCGGGCACCGCCACCAGGTCGGCGTCCTCGACCGCGCCCAGGTCGGCGGTGGGGCTGAGCAGGAACCCGGAGCGGCTGCGGACCGCACCGCCGTCGGCGGTGCAGACGTCGAACCGGTATCCGGGGAAGTCGTCGGCGGTGCGGTCGGTGCCGAAGACCTCGGCGAGCACGCCGAGTTCGAACGCGGCGACCTGGTCCATGGCGATGACGGCGACCGAGCGGAGCATGTGACGAGGGTAACCCGACAGGTGGCAGGAAATCGATGCCCGGTGACATTCCTGCCACTGTCCGGATCGGTCGGTGGCCCGCAGAATCAATGGTGTCCGGTGCGCACCGGCGGCGAAAACAGTCTCAACCATGCGAAAGCGAGCGCCGCCATGACCGTTCTGCTGCTTCTGCTGTTCCTGCTCCTCCTCGTTGGCGCCAGCGCCTTCGGGTTCACCGCCGACACCCGCGACTCGGCCGACTGGAAGCCGAGCGACGACGGGCAGCGCTGGCGCTCCCGTACCTGCTGAGGTGATTTATTCAGTTCGCGCCGAAAATCCCCGGCGGGACCGCGCCAAAAGGGGCGGCCCCGCCGACGGCGGCGCGGGGGCGTACGGCAGGCTAGGAGCATGGCTGACGGCTCCTGGTACGACGCCGACATCGACCACGTGATCATCTCGGAGGCGCAGATCCGCGACAAGACCGCGGAGCTGGCCAAGCAGGTCTCGGCGGACTACGCCCACGTCGAGGACGGCCTGCTGCTCGTGTGTGTGCTCAAGGGAGCGGTCATGTTCATGGCCGACTTCGCCCGCGCGCTGGGCCGCCAGGGCCCGCCCGCCGAGCTGGAGTTCATGGCCGTCTCGTCCTACGGCCAGGGCACCACCTCGTCCGGCGTGGTCCGCATCCTCAAGGACCTGGACCGCGACATCGCCGGCCGCCACGTGGTGGTCGTCGAGGACATCGTCGACTCCGGTCTGACGCTGTCCTGGCTGCTGCGCTACCTGGAGTCGCGCTCCGCGGCGAGCGTCGAGGTGGTCGCGCTGTTCCGCAAGCCGGACGCGGTCAAGGTGCAGGTCCCGGTCAAGTACGTCGGGTTCGACATCCCCACCGAGTTCGTCGTGGGCTACGGGCTCGACTTCGGCGAGCGGTACCGCGAGGTGCCCTACGTCGGGGTGCTCAAGCCCGAGGTGTACGCGCGGGCCTGAGGCTTTGCCGAGCCCTTCGTCAGCTGACATTCAGCGGGCTCTCAGTCTTCCGGTCTACGGTAGGAGTCGGTGACGTGGAGGCACCCTCCACGCCCGGCCCCTCGAACCGCGTGACCGTGCGGTGTGGGCGGGCCGGGTGGGAGCTCCCCGCCACGCCGGCTCGAACCCGGGTTCGCCCTACGCGTAAGTGCCGGGCTCGCAAGCTCACTCGTCGCGCGCGCCGAGGTTCCGGATGTGCGCGACTGCGGGGCTCGCAAGCTCACTCCTCGCGCGCACGGTGTACCGTCGAATGACCGTGGTGCGGCAGTTTGCGTGCCCCGGGGGTCGGGCCGGCCCGCACGGCGGCCCCGGCTGCCGCTCAAGGCGGCGACACCATTCAGACGGTCAGGACGTCGATCAGGAGGATGCGGGCGCCTCGGCACCCGACTACAGCATGGAACGTACGCGTTTCTTCCGCCGACCGGTGGTCTGGATCATCCTGGTCATCCTCGGCGCCGTTGTGCTCAGTCAACTGTTCACCGCTGGTCCCAGCTACCACCGGGTGGACACGTCCGTCGCGCTCGACCAGCTCAACAAGGGTGGCATCGAGAAGGTCGTCTTCCAGGACAAGGAGCAGACGCTCCAGCTCGACCTGAAGGACAAGGCCAAGTTCGACGGCGACACCACCACTGACAAGATCGAGGCGCAGTTCCCGTACGAGGTCGGCGGCCAGGTCTGGAACCAGGTACGCGAGGCCGAGGCGGCGGACCGCATCACCGGCCCGGTCGACACCAAGGTGTCGTCGGACAGCATCTGGGTCAGCCTGCTGGTCAACCTGCTTCCCATCGCGCTGCTCGTGCTTCTGCTGCTGTTCTTCATGTCGCAGATGCAGGGCGGCGGCTCCCGGGTGCTCAACTTCGGCAAGTCCAAGGCGAAGATGATCACCAAGGACACGCCGAAGACCACCTTCGCTGACGTCGCGGGTGCGGACGAGGCCGTCGAGGAACTGCACGAGATCAAGGACTTCCTGCAGAACCCGGCCAAGTACCAGGCCCTGGGCGCCAAGATCCCGAAGGGCGTGCTGCTGTTCGGCCCGCCCGGTACCGGTAAGACGCTGCTGGCCCGCGCGGTCGCCGGCGAGGCCGGGGTGCCCTTCTACTCCATCTCCGGCTCCGACTTCGTCGAGATGTTCGTCGGTGTCGGCGCCAGCCGCGTCCGCGACCTGTTCGAGCAGGCCAAGTCGAACGCTCCGGCGATCGTCTTCGTCGACGAGATCGACGCCGTCGGCCGCCACCGCGGCGCCGGCATGGGCGGCGGTCACGACGAGCGGGAGCAGACGCTCAACCAGCTGCTTGTCGAGATGGACGGCTTCGACACCAAGGGCGGCGTCATCCTGATCGCCGCCACCAACCGGCCGGACATCCTCGACCCGGCGCTGCTGCGCCCGGGCCGGTTCGACAGGCAGATCCCGGTCGACGCCCCCGACATGGAGGGCCGCAAGGCCATCCTGCGGGTGCACGCCAAGGGCAAGCCGTTCACGCCCGACGTCGACCTCGACGCGGTCGCCCGGCGTACCCCGGGCTTCAGCGGCGCCGACCTGGCCAACGTGATCAACGAGGCCGCGTTGCTCACCGCTCGTAAGGAGCAGCGGGCGATCACCAACGACTCCCTGGAGGAGTCGATCGACCGGGTGATCGCCGGCCCGCAGCGCCGGACCCGGGTGATGAGCGACCAGGAGAAGAAGATCACCGCGTACCACGAGGGTGGGCACGCGCTGGTCGCCTGGGCGCTGCCGCACGCCGCGCCGGTACACAAGGTGACCATCCTGTCCCGGGGCCGCTCGCTGGGTCACACGCTCGTGCTCCCCACGGAGGACAAGTACACCCAGACCCGGGCCGAGATGATCGACACCCTGGCGTACGCGCTGGGTGGCCGGGCGGCCGAGGAGCTGGTCTTCCACGAGCCGACCACCGGCGCCGGCAACGACATCGAGAAGGCCACGCAGCTGGCCCGCGCGATGATCACGCAGTACGGCATGAGCTCCAAGCTCGGTGCGATCAAGTACGGCACCAGCGGCGACGAGCCGTTCCTCGGCCGCAACATGGGCCACGAGCGGGACTACTCCGACGCGGTGGCGGCCGAGATCGACGGCGAGATGCGTGCGCTGATCGAGCTGGCCCACGACGAGGCCTGGGAGATCCTGGTGGAATACCGGGACGTCCTGGACAACATGGTCCTGGAGCTGATGGAGAAGGAGACGCTCTCCACCGCCGACATGGCCCGGATCTGCGCGCGTGTGGTCAAGCGCCCGCCGATGGCGCCGTACCACGGCTTCGGCAAGCGTCAGCCCTCCACCGAGCCGCCGGTGCTCACCCCGGCCGAGAAGGAAGCGCTGGCCGCGCAGGCCCGCGCCGACGCCGCCGCCTCGATCGGTGGTTCCAGCAACAACTCGGACGGTACGCACTGAACAGCGATCCGACGACGGCCGGCTCCCACCACAGGGAGCCGGCCGTCTCCGCGACCGAGCCCGACGGCGACGACGCGCTCGACTACGTGGCCGCACGCCTGATCAGCGGCAAGCTCACCGGCGGCCCGGTGGAGGACAGCGTCGACCTCGCCCGGATCGAGAAGGCGGTCCGCGAGATCCTCATCGCGGTCGGCGAGGACCCGGACCGCGACGGCCTCCAGCAGACGCCGGCCCGGGTCGCCCGCGCGTACGCCGAACTCTTCGCCGGCCTGCGGGTCGACCCGGCCCAGGTGCTCCGCACCACGTTCGAGGCCAACCACGAGGAGCTGGTGCTCGTGCGGGACATCGACGTGATGAGCCTCTGCGAGCATCACCTGCTGCCGTTCCGGGGCAGCGCGCACATCGGCTACATCCCCGGCCCGGACGGCCGGATCACCGGCCTGTCGAAGCTGGCCCGGCTGGTCGAGGTGTTCGCCCGCCGGCCGCAGGTCCAGGAGCGGCTCACCTCGCAGATCGCCGACCTGCTGATGTCCAGCCTCGCCCCGCGCGGCGTGATCGTCGTGCTGGAGTGCGAGCACATGTGCATGGCGATGCGCGGCATCCAGAAGTCGGGCGCGAAGACCATCACGTCCGCCGTGCGCGGCGGCCTCCAGAACGACGCGAAGTCGCGGGCCGAGGCGATGGCACTGATCATGGCCCGCTGACCCTCGACCGGCACCGACGGCCGCGCCTCCCGCCCGGGAGGCGCGGCCGTCGTCAGTCGGGCAGCATGGCGAGCAGCAGTCCGGCGGCGGTGAGCACCGCCGGGACCAGGCAGACCAGGGCGCCGAAGCGAGGCGTCCGGTCCACCCGGTCGGTGGGCCGCGGGCGGAAGACGCGCCCCACCGCGAGCCAGCCCAGCATGAACGCGACAGCCGGCAGCGGCAGCCCCACGAGCAGCGCCAGCACCGTCACCGGCCCCGGACCGGCGACCGCGTACAGCAGCAACTGGAGCAGCGGCACCACGAGCGCCAGCGGCCCGTACACCAGCAGGTTGCGGGGCCGGGACGGCCACCGGGCCAGCCGCGGCAGGCCGCGCGCGCTCAACGTGTCGTCCGCCGCGCCCGCCCAGTCCCCGGCCGCGCGCAGCGCCGCCAGCACCGCCGACGGCCCGCCCGCCATCGACCGGGCCGCCTCGGTCACCTCCGGCGGCGTCGGGACCAGCGACATCGCCGGTACGCCCAGCTCACGCAGCCGGGACTGCTGTGGCGCCAGCCGCTCCCGTACCGCTGTCAGCTCCTCGCGGGCCGCAGCCACCGACCGCGCCTGCTCCCCGGCGGCGGTGGCCGCCGCCCGGCGTACGCCGTCGAGCGCCCGCGCGGCGGCGACGTACTCCGCCCAGGCCGACTCGGCGGGGTCCGCCACTGTGGTCGGCCCACCCGCGCGGGGCCCCGGTACGGTCGTGCCGGTCTCGCTCATGCGGCCCCCTCCCCGGTGCGCTCCGACGCCCGCGGGTCCGGCTCGACCCGCGCGGTCGCCACCTCGGTCGTGCCGAACGGCACGAAGACGGTGCCCTGCTCGTCCGGGCCGTCCCAGAGCACCGCGCGACCGGGCCGGGGCCGCCACCAGACCGGACGGTCGAAGAGCTGCTCCAGCCGGCCGCCCGGCACGTCGGTGACCGCTACCGCGGTGAGCTTGTCCACCTCGCCCTCCGGACCGAGCAGTCCGGCCAGCGGCGCCGGTGTCCGCCACCAGCCGAGCAGGTGCCGCCCGGCCGGCGGGCCCTCCAGCAGCAGCGTCCGCAGCAGGTCCGGCGGCAGTTCGGTGGCGTCCGGCACGTCCAGCCCGAACACCACCAGGTAGCCCGGCTCGTCCGAGTCCATCGCGGTCCGTAGCCCAGCGGCATCGACGGTCTCCACCCGGTGCCGCCCGGCAAGCTCGGCGGCGAGCACCCCGGCCGGCTCGGCAGACCCGTTCGCCAGCGGCGCCAGCACGAACCGGGCCGCGCCCGGATGCGCCGCAGCCGCGCTGCGTACCGCCGTGACCAGCAGCCGCTCGGCCTCCTCGTCCCGGCCCAGGACGGCCAGGTTCCGTCCCGCGCCCGGCCCCAGCGGCACCGTCACCGTGGACCGCCGCACGTCCACCGCCCGGCCCAGCAACGCGGCGGGCGCGTGGGTCCGCCCGGCCAGCGCGGCCCGGTGCCGGGGATCGTTGGCGAGCAGCGGGCGGGCGTACCCGGCGAACACCACGGGCGGTGTCGCCGACTCGCCCCGCGCCTCCCAGAGTCGTCGCCGCAGTTCGGACAGGACCTCGGGATCCTCGTACGGATCCGGGAAACGGATCATCCGCTCGTGCCCTCGGGTCGCGCCGCGCGGACCGCCCAGGCCACCCGCCGTGTTCACCACAGCGCTGCCCACCGGCAGCCCGGCCGCCGAGTCGTTCGCCGGTTCCAGCACCGCCGACCCGCCGGGCAGCGCCACCCGCACCGGGAACTGGCCGAGCAGCGGGTCACGCGGACCGCCGATGCCCAGGTCACCCTCGCCGGCCAGCACCAGGTGGATCCCGTACGACCGGCCGGCGCGGGCGAGCGCGTCCAGCCGGGCCAGCAGGTCGGCGGCGAGCCGGTCCCGCTCGCGCAGGGCCAGCGGGAAGTTGTCGACCACGCAGACGATCCGGGGGAGCGGCTGGTGCTGCCGCAGCTCGGTATAGCGCTGCCCACCGGCCCGACGGGACGCGTCCTCGCGTCGGCGCAGCTCCGCCTCCAGTTCGCCGAACAGGTCGGCCACGTACTCCCGGTCGGCGGCCATCCCGGCGGCACGCACCTGCGGCACCCAGGAACGGTCCCGCTCGGTCTGGAGGAACTCCACGAACGACTCGCCGTCGGCCAGGTCGGCCAGGTAGAGCGCCAGCTCGTCCGGGCCGTACCGGGCGGCGAGGCCGAACAACGCGTCGGTCAGGAACGCCGACCGCCCCGCCTGACCCCGGCCGCTGACCAGCCAGTGCGGGGTCAGCTCGGTGAAGCCCAGGCTGACCGGACGCCCGGCGGCGTCACCCACAGTGGTGCTCAGCCCGTCGGTCGAGCCGGTCGTCCAGAAGCCGTCGGCAGGCAGCAGGTCACGAAGGGAGAGACGGGAGCCGTCCTCGATCTGCCGGGCCAACCGCGCGCACACAGCGGCGACCAGGTCGGCGGGCGGATCCTCGTCGAGGAACACGGGCGAGTTCAAGCCGCCCGGCGGCTCGGCGCCCGGACTGCTGAAGCCGGCGCCGGGCGGGTCACCGACCAGCGCGTACGCGGTGCGAACAGTGACCACTGTGGTACGCGGCAGCGGGCTGCCGTCCGGCCAGCCGGCGAGCACCAGATGCAGCCCGGCGCGCGGCCCGCCCTCGGCCAGCCCGGCGAGCCGGTCCAGGTCGCTGGTGGTCGTACCCTCTGGCAGCGCGGCGACGACGAGCAGCAGCGTCCGGTCGTGCCCGCGCTGCCGGGCCGTCCCCGCCGCGACCCACTGCTCCGCCTCGGCCAGCACCGCACGCATCCCGGCGAGGTCGGTGGCGGGCGGGGGCAGCAGGCCGGCGTCGGCGAGCGGCGCGTACCCGGCGAAGGTGTCACCGGAACCGCCGTCCACCGCGCGAGCCAGCAGCGCTCCCGCCGGCGTCGCAGCGAACACGCGCAGCAGCAGCGCGCGGAGCAGCCCGGCCACCCGGGCGTCCGAGGCGTCGGCGTCGAGGCTCAGGTGGCCGCTGCCGAGCAGCGGCACCAGCGCGGGGAAGCGGGCGTCGTCGAGCGGCGCGGCGGTGCCCACCCGGACCAGCGGCGGCAGGCCGTCACCGGGAGGCGTCGTCGCGCTCAGCGCTTCCAGCGGCCCGCCTGCCCAGCCGGGTGCCGCCACGTCGGCCGCCGCCCGCAGGCGTTCGGCCAGCTCGTACTGCCGGTGGTGGTCGGCCGGCGCGGGCCGGATCTCGTCAAGGATGCCCGCCGCCGCCGTCGCGGCGGCCTCGGCCCGGCGGTGCAGCGCGGCGGCCCGGCCGGCGCGCGCCTTCGGAGTCGCCACCGCGTCCACCTCTCTTTCCGAGGCCGACATGTCCTCCCCGAGGTGTGACGGTAACCCAGGCGGCGGCCGTGCGCCGGGAGGCCGGTCGGCGCGGTGAGCTGGTCGGCGGTGAGCAGCCTCACCCCGCCGCCGGTCGGTGTCCGCCCGGCGGTTCGCCACGATCCGCCGGTTCCAGGCATTGGGTACGCGCGGCGCAGCCGATAGCCTCAGGAGGTGGAATCAGTGCAGCCCCCCGCCGGTTCCCAGGTGTCCCGAGTACCGGCGCAGCGAACCCCGCCGGAGCAGTTGGCGCCCCCCGCGCCCGCTCCCGCACCGGTACGCCAAAAGCGTCCGGTGCGCACAGTGCTCGCTGTCGTCGCGGGTGTGCTGGCGGTGCTGTGCACCGTCGGCGGGGTGGTCGGGTTCGTGCTGTACGACCGAGCAACCGCCCCGGACCGAAGCGCCCCCGACGTCGTGGTGGACAACTATCTTCGGGCCTTCCTCGTGGACCGCAACGACACGAAGGCGCAGGAGTTCACCTGTAAGTCCGAGGGGGACCTTGACGCCCTCCGGGGCCTTCGCGCCGAGATGGAACAGCGGGAAGTCAACTTCAACGTGGTGGTCCGAGCCAGCTGGGGGCCCCTGACCAGGGTGGAGAGCGGCAATGGTGAGTCGGTGACCACGACGCTGACCATCTCGAGCTCGGCTGATGGTCAGCCACGAAGCAGCCGACGTGAGGACTGGCAGTTTCGCGTCGTTGAGCGAGACGGATGGCGCGTCTGCGACGGCAGAAAGCTGGGTTGAGCGGCCTCACTCCAACCAGAGCAGGTGCACCGGCACTTCCAACGTGGTCGGTGCCTGGCCGCGCCACGCCCACCGGTACCACTCCAGCTCCGGAGCCACCCGCACGCAGATGTCGCCGTCCGCGCCGGAGTAGGTCTCGGTGACGGCACGCAGGTCGCGCCGTTCCACGCCGTTGTCCACGTGCACCACGCGCCGCCCGGTCACCGCGTCGGCCTCGAACACCGGTGTGGGCGGCCGGCGTTCCGGCACGTCCAGCGAGACCAGCCGGAGAGCCGGGGCGCTCGTCCCGGCCGTCGGCCGCCGTTCACCGATGGTCTCCACCCAGACCCGCTCCACAGGTACCAGCGGCGCGAACACCTCCACCTGTTCGGCCTCGGCCCGGTACCACTCGTGTTCCGGGATCACCGGTACGTAGGTGCGGCTGCCCTGCACCACCCGCTCGTCGGCCCGCAGGTCGCCACGCCAGCCGAGGCCGGGCAGGCCCACGAGCACGCGGCGGCCGCGCAGCTCGGTACCGCCGGTGGCGGGCACGGTCTCCACCGGCCGGGGCGGGAGTGGCGCCCAGTCGGGCCGGTCGGCGAACGGGTCGGGCAGGGGGTTGCTCATCCGCCCGGCCTCACCCGGTCTCGCCGAGGGGGGCGCCCCGCTTGCGCATGAAGGGCACCGGGTTCTCCGCCCCGTTGCTGGACCGGTCGCCATTGCGGTGCACCTCGAAGTGCAGGTGCGGGCCGGACGAGTTGCCGCTGCTCCCGGAGAGCCCGATGACCTCGCCCGCCTCGACCGACTGACCCGGCACCACGCGGGGTCGCTCGACCATGTGGCAGTAGCGGGTGATGAATCCGCCGGCGTGCAGGATGTCCACGAACCATCCGCAGCCGCCCTTGTTCGGCCAGCCGTCCCGGTCGCAGTCCCGCCGCCCGGAGCGGTCGGGGTCGCAGCGGGCCACCAGTACCCGGCCCGCCGAGGCGGCGTGGATCGGCGTGCCCTTCGAGGCGGCCAGGTCCACGCCTTGGTGGCTGGGGCGGGCCGTGGTGCGGAAACCGGAGACCACACCGCCGGGCAGCGGCGCGGTCCAGCCGGAGGCGGCGATCCGGTCTCCGGCCGCGGCGTCGCACACCGCCTTGCCGGCGATCTCCACGGTCCGGGCGGCGCCGCCGGCCAGCGCGTCGACGATGGCTCCGGCTAGTTCCTCGTGCTTGGCGTAGGCGTCGGGGTAGGCGCTGACCTGGACTTTCTGGGCGACCACAGTGAGCGGGCGCTGCTGCCAGTTCGGCACCTTCTCCATCTTCTGGTAGAACTTGCGGGCCGCGTACGAGGGCGTCATCCGCTGCTCGACGCTGCCCCATCCGGGCCGCTGCTGGAACAGGCCCAGCGAGTCGTGGTCGGCGCCGACCCCCTCGTGCGGCAGCGCCAGCGATGTCGGCACCGTACTGTTGGCGAGGTTGCGCAGCGCTGATTCCTGCATCGCGGTGGCCAGCGCGATCACCCAGCCGCGCGCGGGGAGCTTCATGTCCTGGCCGACCTTGATGATGACCGCGGCGTTGCGCAGCTGCCGCTCGCCGTACTCGGCGAAGCGCGGCATGTCGCCGGTCAGGTTCACCTGGTAGGTGGGATCGCAGTTCAGGGCCGCGAGCTTCGGGTCGTCCTCGTCGCCGCCGAGTTCGGTGAGAAGGAAGGCGCCGGCGCCGCCGACGCAGCAGAGCAGGGCGAGCACGCTTGTGACGGCGGTGGCGACCACGCCCAGGCGCAGCTTCCGGCGGACCTGTCCGGCGACGGCCGGGCCGGCGGTCACGACCGCTCCCAGTCGATCGCGTCCACCAGCCAGGGGCCGTCCGGTGCGACGAGCTCGAGCCGGAGCGTGCCGTTGTCCAGCGGAACCACCGCCTCCACGAAGGACTCGGTACGAGGCCGGAGCGTCGGGGTGCCGGCGGTCCTCCGTGCGGGCACCGTCTCCGGGTCGGCATCAGTCATCTTCTCGGCCAGCGCCGGCGTGGAGAGCGGCCGCAGGCGGGCCTGCCACGCGTCGCCGCTGCTGCCCGGGCCGCTCAGCCACGCGGTGGTGAACCGGTCGGCGACCTGCTCCGGCGTGTCCTCGCCCGGCCGGGTCTTCGGGGCGACGGCGGTCGGCGGGCCGGCGAGCACGCCGTCGTCACCGGCCTCCGGGTCCGCGGTGCTGATCGGCTGGGTGGGGCGGCTGGTCAGGCCGAGGCCCGGATCGCCGGGGCCGGCGACGAGGCGGGCCGCGCCGATCACCCCGAAGACCAGCACGGCGATCACCAGGGCGATGCCGATCCGGGACCGGAGGACCCGGGTGAAGAGGAATTCCAGCGCGCGTCGCACCGGACTCACCGGGCCTCGGAGCGGATGCGCGGCGCCGGCCGGGCCGGTGCGGTGCCGCGGCCCGCCGAGTCCGGCCGGTAGACGGCGTAGGAGGGCGCTTCCTCCGGCACGTCCGGCTCGGTCCAGGTCGACGGTGCGCGCCGGGGGCGGGGAGTGCCGCCGGGACGCTCACCCGGCCGTCCGGTCGCGGGCGCCTCCTCCGGCCGTTCCCGCCCGTCCGGCCGTTCCCGCTCGGCGGGTGTGGCGCTGTGCGCCGGATCCTCGTGCCGGGCCTCCGGCCGGAGACTGCGCTGGTCGGCCGTGACGGTGCGGCGCTTGCCGATCGCCGGCTCGTTGGTGCCGCCGGGCTCCGCCACGTCCAGCCGCGCGGCGATCCGCATGTCCCGGAAGAACCGCCGATGCCAGGAGCCGGCCGAGCTGACCGCCTCGCTGCTGTCCTTGCCGCCGAGCTGGGTGATCCGGCGGTACGGCCGCAGCAGCAACCAGCCGACCACCCCGCAGAGCCAGACCAGGACCACCTGGAGCCAGCCGGGCAGCGTGGCGGTGTTCATGATCAGGTCGACGGCGAAGAGGTAGATGGCCGCGCCGGTGCCGAAGATGGCGATGTTGAAGACGGCGGCGACCACCGCGTTCGCCAGCCGCCGGAGGCCGGCGCTGGCCGGGCGCATCAGGCCGACGGTGCCGAGGATCGGCGCGGCGATCACCGCCCAGCGGAAGATCAGGAAGCCCAGCAGCACCAGCAGCGACGCGGTGAGGTCGAACATGGCGAACAGCACCGAGGCCAGCACCGCGATGAACCCGGCACCGATCCGGTCCATGTCCTTGGTGCCCTTGAGGTACTCGTACGCCTCCGGGTCCTCGGTCTTGATCTGCTCGGCGACACGGGCCCACTGCTGTTGCTTGGCCTTGATCGTGCCCTCGCGGGTGGCCGGGTTCTGGCGGAGCTTCTCCGACTCCTCCCAGGTCAGGGACTTGGCGTCGTACAGGGCCGGGCCGTACTTCTTCGCGGTCTCGCTGTCGGCCGAGCCGAGCACACCGCGCAGCCAGTTCCGGTAGAGCATCGTCTCGGTCGCCGTATCACTCGCGCGTACGGCAGGAGGACGATGATCCTTGCACGCCTGCGGATTCGGGTCGTCACATTGGCCAGGCGGCGTGTCCTTGGTGGATGGGCCGACCGCGTCGTGCACGACGCCCAGCGTGGTGATCAGCGTGTTGTCGGCGATGTTCGCGGACTTGACCGGCCAGGCGGCCAGCGCGGTCACCGCCACCATCACCAGCAGCGCCCAGCCCGCGGTGGTCATCGCGTTGCTCATGTCCGACTGGCGGGACCGCCAGAGCAGGTAGAGGCCGACCACGCAGACGGTGATGATGCCGAAGACGCTGAACACCTTCTGGTAGACGGCCTTCGTGGCCTGCTCCACCAGCGGGTCGGCCCAGCTCCACATCGTGCGCGGGTCCCAGGCGCGCTCGCGCAGCGCGTTCGAGGCGCCGATCACCGCGTTGGCGAACATGAACTCGCCGTTGGCGACCATCGTCGTGAAGCGGTAGTCCGGATGCAGCACCGAGGAGGCGCAGCCGCCGTCCACGTCGTACGTGTTGTAGCTGTACCCGGCGTACCCGTAGTCGCTGTAGAGGCCCTTCGGGCCGGGCTCCTTCGCCGAGTCGGGCCGGGACGCGAACCAGCCGGCCAGGCCCGAGTCCGGCGCGGCGGGCACCGGCGCGTTGCGGCACTCGACCTGGTCCTCGCTGACCGCCTTGAGCTTGCCGACGCAGGACCGGAAGTCGGCCTGCCACTCTTTGGTGCTGCACAGCTCGGCGCGCGCCTGGGTGACCGGCGCGGCGGCGTACGCGGGTGTGGCCGCTCCGATCACCGGCCAGGAGATCGTGGCCCCGGCGAGTACGCCGAGCGCGAGGAGGAGCGCCGCGATCCGTGCCCGGGCCCTCGCCATGTCACGCCTCCAGATCAGCCAGGACGGTCGGCAGTATCCCGGCGGCCTGGGCGACCGCGGCGGGGGTGGTGTCCAGGTGCTCCAGCAGCCCGTCGACGTACGACACGTCGACCCGGACCTTCTGCACGCGTCCGTCGACGTCGCGCATGACGAACTCGCGGAAACCGAGCCGGTTGGCCGATCCGCTGTCCGCCTGGGAGAGCGAGGCGAGTGTCGCCTCGTAACCGTCGTCGACAGGTACCCGCAGCAGGCGCAGCGCCTCGGAGGCGATCTCACTGTCCTCGGCGATCCGGCCGACGAAGACGGTGGAGACGAGGTTCTGCACGTCGAGGCCGAGGATGTCCTTGGGGTTCTGCGAGGCGACGAGCGCGGCGAGGTTCCACTTGCGGGAGTCGCGGGCGAGCCGGACCAGGAACGAGCGCCCGGACCGCCAGCCCTCCATGAAGTGCGCCTCGTCGAGGCCGACCAGTTTCCGGGAGGACATCGAGCCGCCGTAGCAGCGGCGTACGGCGAGCCGGTGCGCGGTGTGCAGCATCGGCAGCGCGAGCGCCTCCTCGGCCGACCAGTACTCCCGCTCGATCTTGAGGTCGGGGAGCCGCAGACCGGCCATGGTGATGACGGTGAGAGCGGCGTCGGCGCCGAGCAGCCCCTCCGGCGGCCGGCCGAAGAAGAGCATGGCCAGCGGCATCTCGGCGGTGTCGAGGAGGAGGTGCGCCAGTTCGCGCCCGGCGTCGTCGTCGAGCCCTTGGAGGCAGGTCACCACGTCGTCGAGCGTGGAGGTCTCCTCGGCGGGCACCTGGCGTACGGCGTGCCGGAACAGCGTGGCGGTGGACGCCTCCCGGGCCACCTGCGGCGGCACCAGCATCATGCAGATGTCCTGCACCAGCATCCGGCGCTCGGCGCGGGCGTTCGACACGGCGATCTCGAACTCGCGGTCGCCCGCCGGGCCGGCGCCGAACTCGCTGCGCAGCGGTGTCGGGATCAGCGCGTACGGCGCGAGCGTGCCCTGCTCCGAACCGGTCAGGTTGAGCACCCGCGAGTACGGCGCCAGCTCGGGCATGGCGCAGAGCCGGGCCAGCGGGCCGGACGGGTCGAGCAGCGTCACCTGCACGCCGCGCCGCGCGGCCAGGTAGCCGAGCGCGCCGAGCAGCGTGGACTTGCCACCGCCCGGTTCGGCGACGAAGACGGCGAGGCCGGAGCGCTCGCGTACCTCCATCGGGAAGTGCAGGTCGAGGAAGACCGGCCGGCGGCAGGTGCCGGCGGTGCGCCCGATCAGGTCGCCGCGCCGGTCGCCGACTGTGGACGCGGCCTGCGGCAGCGCGGCGGCGAGCAGGTTGACCGGCATCCGCCGGACGTAGCCGGTGTTGGCGATCGGCTCGCCGGGGATGAACTCGCGGGCCAGCCAGTCCTGGTTCTTCGGGTGCTGGAGCGAGATCCGCAGCTCGCGGGAGTAGAGCTGGATGAGCCGCCGGGCCCGTTCCAGGCACTCCTCCCGGGTACGGCCACCGACCGCGATCCGGTGCCAGCCGTGTGCCCGGGCCGAGTCGACGGGCAGGCCGGTGGTCATCTCGTCGCCGATCACCAGCGCCCGCTTGGCCAGGCGTTCCAGCTCCGGCGGCGCGTCGATGCCGTGCTCGGCGTAGTCGAGCTGCTGGGAGCGGATCATCCGCAGCCGGTGTTCGAGGTTCCGGAAGGAGTCGTTGGGGCCGAGGATGTCGACCCGGGTGGACAGCTCCATCGGCCACGGCAGCCGCTCGTGGAAGTGCAGCCAGGGCTCGTGCCGCTCGGGGATCTCCAGCGGCTCCATCCGGCCGACCGCGAGCACGGCGACGTGGCGTTCCTCGCCGGTCATCCGGTTGACCAGCTTCACCGTCGAGCCGTACGGGGTGCGGTAGCGCTCGACCTGCTCGGTGAGGGCCAGCAGGTCGCCGCGTTCCCACCGGCCGTTGGTGATCGGGGACAGGACGCCGGGCGGCGCCATGCACAGCGCCACCGAGCGGTAGAGCAGCCATTCCAGTTCGGGCGCGGTGACCCGGCGCCCGCGCATGCCGAACGCGCCGAGGACCTCGTCGAACTGCTCGACGGTACGGCTCAGCCGGCGCCGCTCACCGTCGGCGGTGCCCCGGCCGAACGTGCGCAGGAGCCGTTCGGTGAGCGAGTCGCCGAGCGACCGGCGGGCGAACGTGACACCGAGGTAGGTCTGGCCCTCGGCGTGGTTGACCGCCATCAGGTGCCGCTGTGCGGCGACCAGGTGGTCGGCCCAGCCGGTGGTGCCGGGCACGTCGGGCAGCGGGGCGGCGGTGTGCGCGTCGATGGTGCGGGCCCACTCGTCGGCCGGGAAGGGCCGGGTGGTGCGGCGCAGGTGCAGCCGGAACCCGGCGAGTCCGGCGTACTGCTCGGAGATCGCCGAGAGCAGCGCCTCGCGTTCGGCGTCCGGCCGGAACGCCCATCGCACCTCGGGCAGCCAGTACCAGGCGGTGACGGTGTTCGGGGTGAAGGTGAGGTGGCCGGCGATCTCGGTGATGGCCAGCTCGACCGAAGGGTCCCGGTCACCGAACTTGATCTTCGGGGCGCGGACCCGGACCGGCTTGGTCGGCCGGTTGCGGCGTTCCGGCGTGCGCTGCCGGGGCGGTGCCACCTCGCGGTGCGCCGGGCGCCCGACCTCACGCGACGGTGCCGCGCCGGTCGCGATCGGTTCCGCCGGAGTGACATCCGGTTCCCGGTGGTCGGCGGGAGCGGGAGCGGGGATCGGCGGGGGAGGCGGGAGTGCCGGCTCGGGCTCGGCCGGGGGGCGGAGCGCCGGCAGCCGGTCACCGGCCTGCTGCGGCACCCGGCTCCGGGGCGGCGG
>NZ_JBXUOV010000101.1:0-20296 GCF_057196585.1 Micromonospora sp. ATLC20 | reverse complement strand
GCCGGGGGCCGGGTCGCGCCGTCGGCGGCCGGTACGCCCGGCGCCGCCTGCGGGTCGGCGACCATCGCGGCCAGCAGCGCGCAGTACGCGTCGGCGATCCGCTCCACCTCCCCCGGTGCCATCCGCCCGGCGTCGGCCTCGACGGACACGCCCTGCGGGCCGGTGGTGACCATCAGCCCGAAGTTGGTCCGGGCGATCTCCTCGATCTCCTGCTTGTGCTCGCTGCCCAGCGCGTGGAAGTGCACGTAGTTGAAGGCGGTGTCGACGAGCACCTCACCGGCCCACCGGCCACGCTGCACCTCGGCGAGCGGGAACCGGCGGTGCGGCAGCAGGTCCCGTTCGGCGGCGAACACGTCCCGGAGCAGCCCCAGCCAGGTCGTCGCGGACGACCGGACGCCGAAGGGCACCACGTTGAGGAACAGGCCGCGCATGCCCTCCGCGCCGGCCCGCTCGGGCCGCCCGTTCGTGGCGAAGCCGGTCGAGTACGCCTCGCCGTCGGCGAGCTGGCCCATCAGGTGGTAGTAGGCGGTGAACAGGACCGTCTTGCGGGGCACCCCGGCGCGGGCGGCCAGCGCGTCGATGCCGTCGCGCAGGTGCGCGTAGTCGCGTACCACCTCGCACGTCGACTTGTCGGCGGGCGCCGCGCCGACCGAGCGGGGCACCCGTACCGGCGGGAACCGCTCCACCATGTCGTCCCAGAACGCCCGGGCCGCCGGGTCGTCCACCGCGGCGCGTTCCAGCGCCACGTACTCGGCGAAGCGCGGCACCGGACCGGCCGCCGGCTCCGGGCCCGCGCCGGTGACCGCGCGGCGGTGCCGGTCGACCAGCTCGGCGATGAGCGAGGTCAGGCTCCAGCCGTCCAGAACGGCGTGGCAGTCGGTGATGGTGAGCCGGTACTCGGCGTCGTTCAGCACGTGCACGTGCAGCCGGATCAGCGGCGGCTCGGCCAGTTCGAACCAGCGCACCGACTCGGCGTGCAGGTACTCCCGGACCCGCCGGGCCTGCTCCGCACCGGTCAGGCCGCGCAGGTCGTCCACCCCGACCGGCAGCGCGGCCCGCTCGTGCACCAGTTGCAGCGGCTCCTCGTAGGAGCTCCAGTCGAAGCCGGTGCGCAGGATCTCGTACCGGTCGACCACCGCGTCCGCAGCGGCCTGCATGGCGGCGGCGTCGAACCCGGCCGGCTCCTGCACCCGGAAGCTGGTCACGTTGTGGTACGCGCCCTTGCCGGCGTCGGCGAGCAGCTCGTAGAGCATGCCCTGCTGCATCCGGGTCAGCGGGTACGCGTCCGCCAGGCCGGCGGGCAGCCGGTCCCGGTCGGCCGGCGCGACCATCGCGAACGGCTCCACCGGCCCGGCCACGGCGGGGTCGCCGTCGGCGGCGGCGGCGACCGCCCGGGCCAGCTCGCCGAGCGCCTGGTGGGCGAACACGTCGCGCAGCGCCACGGTGAGACCGCGCCGCTCGGCGAGCCCCACCACCCGCAGCGCGAGGATCGAGTCACCGCCGAGGTCGAAGAAGCGGTCGGTGACGCCGACCCGGTCCACCCCGAGGGCGGCGCACCACACCTCGGCCAGCGCCCGCTCGGTGGGGGTGGCCGGCGGGACGTGCTCGCGGGTGGCGTCCAGCGCCGGACCGTCGGCGTCGGGCAGCGCCCGCCGGTCCACCTTGCCGTTCGCGGTCAGCGGCAGCGCCGGCAGCACGGTGAACGTGGCGGGCACCATCGCCTCGGGCAGCCGGTCGCGCAGCCAGCGCCGCAGCTCCTCACCGGTCAGCCCGGCACCGACCACCAGGTACGCGTGCAGCCGGTGCTCGCCGCTGCGGGCGCCCCGGGCCACCACGGCGGCCTGCGCGACGGCGGGATGACGCAGCAGCGCGGCCTCCACCTCGCCCAGCTCGATCCGGTGCCCCCGGATCTTCACCTGGTCGTCGGCGCGTCCCCGGTACTCCAGTTCGCCGCCGGGCAGGTGGCGGGCCCGGTCGCCGGTGCGGTAGAGCCGCGCCCCCGGGACGGCGGAGAACGGGTCCGGCACGAACCGCTCCGCGGTCAGCCCCGGCCGGCCCAGATAGCCGCGGGCCAGTCCGGCGCCGCCGACGTACATCTCGCCGGTGGCCCCGATCGGGACCGGCCGCAGGTGCCGGTCCAGCACGTGCACGGTCAGGTCGCCGAGCGCCCGCCCGATCGGGGAGACGGCGTCGCCGGTCAGGTCCGCGGCGGTGACCAGGCGGTGGGTGACGTGCACTGTGGTCTCGGTGATGCCGTACATGTTCACCAGCCGCACCCCGGCGCCCGGGCCGTCCAGCCAGCCGTCCAGCTCGGGCAGGTCGAGCTTCTCGCCGCCCAGCACCACGTGCCGCACGCCGAGGCCGGCCAGCGGCCGGTCGCCGAGCGCCGCGCGCAGGTTGCGGAACGCTCCCGGGGTCTGGCTGAGCATCGTCACGCGCTCCCGCGCCAGCAGGCCAGCGAAGCGCTCCGGGTCGCGGGCGGTGTCCCGGTCGACCAGCACGACCGTGCCGCCCCGGGTCAGCGCGCCCCACAGCTCCCAGACCGAGAAGTCGAAGGCGTACGAGTGGAACAGGCTCCACACCCCGCCCGGCGGCAGGTCCAGCGCGTCCACGCAGGAGTCGAGGAGGCGGACCACCTGCCGGTGCGCGACGCCCACGCCCTTGGGCCGGCCGGTGGAGCCGGAGGTGTAGATGACGTACGCGAGGTGGTCGGCGTCGGTGACCGGCTCGGGATCCGTCGTCGGCTCACCGTCGAGCGTGTCCAGGCGCAGCACCCCGGCCGGCGCCGCCGGCACCCGGTCGGCGAGTTCCGGTGAGACGACGGCCAGGCGTACGCCCGCGTCGGCGACCACGTACGCGAGCCGGTCCCGCGGGTGCTCCGGGTCCAGCGGCACGTACGTCCCGCCGGCCTTGAGGATGCCGAGGATGCCGACGGCCAGGTCGGCGTCGCGGCGCACGCAGAGCGCCACAGTCGTCTCCGGCCCGACGCCGGCCGCGCGGAGCCGGTGCGCGAGCTGGTTCGCCCGCGCGTTCAGGCCGGCGTAGTCGACCCGCTGCTCCCCCGCCACCACCGCGACCCGGTGCGGGTCGGCGGCCACGTGGCGGGCGAACCGCTCGTGCAGCAGGTCCGGCGAGGGGTACGCGCGGACCGGGGCGGTCCAGCCGGCGATCAGGTGCCGCTCGTCGGCGGGCAGCAGGTCCAGCTCGGCCAGCGGGGTGTCCGGGTGGGCGACCGCCTGTTCCAGCAGCCGCAGGTACTGCCCCGCCCAGCGCCGCGTGGTCTCCGGGCGCCACAGGTCCGCCCGGTGGAAGAAGGCGGCGGCCAGCCCGTCGGGGCGGCGCGCGGTCTGCAGCATGAGGTCGAACTTGACCGCGTCGAGGTCCAGGTCGAACCGCGCGCCGCTGACCGCGCCGAGGCGTACCGGGCGGTCGTCGGCGTCGTCGTCGAGGCTGAACATGGCCTGGAACAGGGGTGTGCGGTCGAGGCTGCGGTCCGCGCCGACCCGGTCGACGACCCGCTCGAACGGCGTCTCCTGGTGGTCGTACGCGCCGAGGGCGTCGGCGCGGACCCGGTCGAGCAGGTCACCGAAGGACGGGTTCCCGGCCAGGTCGGCCCGCAGCACGAGCGTGTTCACGAAGAAGCCGACGACCTGTTCGACCTCCGGCCGGGTCCGGCCGGCGACCGGGGTGCCGACACCGAAGTCGACCTGCCCGCAGAGCCGGGACAGCAGCACCTCGAACGCCGCCAGCAGGACCATGTACAGGGTGGCGCCGCGCTCCTTGGCGAGTTGCTCCAGCGCGGTCACCAGCTCCGGCCCGACGGTGAAGTCGCAGGTGGCCCCGGCGGTGGAGCGTCCGGCCGGGCGGTCGCCGTCGGTGGGCAGCGCCAGCGGCGGCAGCCCGGCCAGCCGGTCGGCCCAGTACGCGAGGTCCCGCTCCACCCGCTGCTCGGTGGCGGTGCGGCGCTGCCAGGCCGCGTAGTCGGCGTACCGCACCGGTGGCTCGGGCGACGGGTCGCCGGTGTAGAACGCCTCCAGGTCGCGGACCAGCACGCCCATCGACCAGCCGTCGGCGACGATGTGGTGCAGGGTCAGCAGCACCACGTGGTCGGTGGGCGTGAGCCGCCACCCGGTGACCCGGAACAGCGGGCCGGTCTCCAGGTCGAACGGCTCCCCCACCGTCGCCCGGGCCGCGGCGGCGACCTCGGCGGCGTCGGTGGCGACCCGCCAGTCGACGCCCGCCCAGCCGTCCACGATGTCCTGCCGGACCACCCCGTCGACGACGGTGAACCGGGTGCGCAGGGACTCGTGCCGCCGGACCAGGGCCGCGAACGCCGCGTCGAGCCGCTCCCGGTCCAGCGGCCCGGTGAGCCGCCACGCGACCGGGATGGTGTACGCCGCGCCGGCGCCGTCGAGCCGGTCGAGGAAGACCAGGCGTTCCTGTCCGAAGGAGACCGGCAGGTCACGGGTGCCGCTGCCCCGGGTGATCCCGGCCGGGGCGGTCGCGGGGGCCGCTCCGGCGAGCCGCCGGCGGAGCAGCTCGTGCTGGGCGGGGGTGAGGGCGGTCATCGGGTCTCCTCCAGTTTCCGGGCGAGCCGGGCGATGGTGCGGGCTTCGAAGAAGGCGCGCAGGGTGATCGGGGCGGCCAGCCGGTCGCGCAGCCGGGAGATGACGCGCAGGGCGGTGAGCGAGTGGCCGCCGAGGGCGAAGAAGTCGTCCTCGACGCCGATGTCGGGCCGGTCCAGCAGCTCGGCCCAGATCTCGGCGACGACCCGCTCGGTGTCGGTGCGCGGGGCCACCCGGTCCACGGCGGGCCGCTCGACCCGGATCTCCGGCAGCGCCGCCCGGTCGACCTTGCCGTTTCCGAGCAGCGGCAGGGCGTCGAGGACCAGCAGCTCGGCCGGGATCATCGCGTACGGCAGGCGGTCCTCCAGGTGGCGGCGCAGGTCCGCCTCGGTGACGCCGCCGCCCGGGATCCGCTGGGCGTAGCCGGCGAGCCGCCAGCCGTCCGGTCCGTCCGGGCGGGCCACCACGGCCGCCGCGCCGACCCCGGGGTGAGCGGCCAGGGCGGCCTCCACCTCGGCCGGTTCGACCCGGACGCCGCGTACCTTGACCTGCCGGTCCAGCCGGCCCCGGAACTCCAGCGTCCCGTCCGCCAGCAGGCGGGCCGCGTCGCCGGTGCGGTACATCCGCGCGCCGGGCGGTCCGGCCGGGTCCGGCAGGTACGCCGCCGCGGTCAGGCCGGGCCGGTTGCGGTAGCCGCGGCTGACCCCGGTGCCGCCGATGTGCACCTCGCCGAAGACGCCCACCGGCACCGGGCGCATCGCCTCGTCGAGCACCCGCACGTACGTGCCGGGCATCGGCACGCCGATGGTGACCGACTCGTGCGGCGTCCCCGGGTCGAGGTCGGCGACAGTGGTGGTGACTGTGGCCTCGGTGGGGCCGTACTGGTTGACGACCCGGCGCAGCGCGGGCAGCGCGGTGTGCACCTTGGCGAGCAGCTCCGGGGTGCACGGCTCGCCGCTGAGCACCAGCAGCCGCAGCGCGGGCAGCGTCGCCGCGGCGACGTCACCGGTGTCGAGGAGCTGGTGCAGCAGCGACGGGACCATGCTCAGCAGCGCGGTCGGCGCGGGCCGGCCGGGCAGGTCGGTGGCGATCGTGGACAGGTCGGACCGTTCGGCGATCAGGACCGTCGCGCCGACGGTGAGCGGCCCGACGCAGTCGCGCAGGAACGCGTCGAAGGCGGGCGAGGCCCGTTGCAGGACGACGTCGTCGGCGCCCAGCCGGTAGTGCGCCAGGATGGTGTCGAGGTACGCGGTGACCGCGCCGTGCTCGGCCAGCACGCCCTTGGGTCGTCCGGTGGATCCGGAGGTGTAGACCAGGTAGGCGAGCCGGGCCGGGTCGACGGCGACGGCCGGCGGGTCGGCCGGCAGGACGTCGGCCCGGCTCCGGGCCAGCGTCTCCGGGTCGAGGACCAGCCGTACGCCGGCGTCGTCGGCGAGTTGCGCCAGGCGGCGCGGCGGCAGGTCCGGGTCGAGTCCGACGAACGCCGCCCCGGCCTTCCAGACGCCGAGCACGGCGACCACCGTGTCGACGCCGCGGGGCAGCCGCAGGCCGACCCGGTCCTCCGGGCCGACGCCCCGCGTGCGCAGGTGGTGGGCCAGCTGGTCGGCGCGCCGGTCCAGCTCCGCGTAGGTCAGCTCGCCGCCGGGGCCGACCAGCGCGGTGGCGTCCGGGGTGGCGCGTACCTGGTCGGCGATGCGGTCGGGCAGCGACCGGAACGGCGCGGCCGGCCTGGTCACCGCCGTCGGCGCGACCGGGTCGGCCAGCGGCAGGTCGCCGATCGCGGCCGCCGGGTCGGCGGCCACGGCCCGCAGCACCAGCTGGTACGCCCCGGCCATCCGCCGGATCGTGTCCGCGTCGAAGATGTCCGTGGTGTAGTCCAGCGAGCCGGTCAGCCCGTCCGGGCCGTGCACCAGCTCCAGGGTCAGGTCGAGCTTCGCCGCGCCCCGGTCGACCGGGTGGTCGGCGCCAGCGGCGGACCCGAGCCGCAGCGTGTCAAGCGTCCAGTCGTTGTAGCTGAACAGCGCCTGGAACAGCGGCGAACGGCTCAGGTCCCGGTCCGGGCTCAGCTCCTCGACGAGCCGCCCGAACGGCAGCTCCTGGTGCTCGTACGCGGCCAGCGCGTCGTCGCGGACCCGGCCGAGCAGCTCGGTGAAGGTGGGGCGGCCGGTCAGGTCCGCCCGCAGCACAAGCGTGTTGAGGAAGAACCCGACCACGTCGCGGACCTCCGGCCGGTCCCGCCCGGCCACCGGTGTGCCGACCGCGAAGTCGGTCTGGCCGCTCCACCGGCCCAGCAGCACCTGGTAGGCGGCGAGCAGCGTCATGAACAGCGTCGCGCCGTGCGCGGCGCCGAGCCGTTCCAGCGCGGCCACGGTGTCCGGCGCGACGTGGAAGCCGACGCTCGCGCCGGCGCCGTCGCGCACCGCCGGCCGAGGGCGGTCGGTGGGCAGTTCCAGCGTCGGCAGGCCGGCCAGCCGCTGCCGCCAGTGGGACAGCTCCCCGCGCAGCCGGTCACCGGCGAGCCGCCGCCGCTGCCAGGCGGCGAAGTCGGCGTAGCGGACCGGCGGCCGGGGCACGGCGGTCCCGTCGTACCCGGCCTCCAGCTCTCGCACCAGCACCGCCGCCGACCAGCCGTCGGAGACGGCGTGGTGCATGGCGAACAGCAGCAGGTGGACGTCACCGGCGCGCCACAGCACGGCCCGGAACAGCGGCCCGGTGGTCAGCGTGAACGGCCGCCGGGCCTCCCGGGCCAGCGCGTCCGCCGCCTCGGCCTCGGTGGCGGCGACGCGCCGGTCCAGGCCGTCCCAGCCGGGCACCACGTCCTGGCGGACCACGCCGTCGGCGAGCGTGAACCGGGTACGCAGCGACTCGTGCCGGTCGACGAGCGCGTCGAGCGCGGCGGCCAGCCGGCCGGCGTCCAGCGGTCCGGTCAGCCGCCAGGCCAGCGGGATCGTGTACGCCGGACCGGCGCCCTCCAGCCGGTCGAGGAAGACCAGCCGTTCCTGCCCGAAGGAGACGGGCAGCCCGGTGGTGGCGGAGCCCCTGCCGATCGGGGTGACGAGCGGCTCGGCGTCGTCGAGCAGGCGGGCCAGCCCGGCGATGCTGCGGGCGGTGAACAGGTCCCGGAAGGTGAGTTCCCGGCCGGTGCGGGCGGCGACCGCGCCGACCACCTTGATGGCCAGCAGCGAGTGCCCGCCGAGGGCGAAGAAGTCGTCGTCCATGCCCGGGTCGGCGACGCCCAGCACCTCGGTGAAGATCTCCGCGAGGTGCCGCTCCAGTTCCGTGGCCGGTTCGCGGCGGCCCGCGCCGGCGGCGTACGACGGTTCGGGCAGGGCGGCCCGGTCGACCTTGCCGTTGCGGGTCAGCGGCAGCTCGTCGAGGACCACCACGGCGGCCGGCACCAGGTACGCCGGCAGCGTCCGTCCGAGGTGGGCCCGCAGGTCACCCAGTTCCGCCGGGTCGGCGGCGACGTACGCGACCAGGCTGAGCACGCCGGCCCGGTCGGGACGGGCGAACACCACCGCGTCGTGGACCGCCGGGTGGCGGCGGACCGCCGTCTCGATCTCGCCGGGCTCGACCCGGAATCCGCGGACCTTCACCTGGCCGTCGGCCCGGCCGACGAACTCCAGCACCCCGTCGGCGGTCCAGCGCACCAGGTCACCGGTGCGGTAGACCCGGCCACCGGGCGCGCCGAACGGGTCCGGCAGGAACCGCTCGGCGGTGCGGGCGGGCGCGCCGACGTACCCGCGGGCCAGCCCGGCGCCGCCGAGCAGCAGCTCACCGACCACCCCGACCGGGACGGGCCGCAGCGCCGGGTCCACCACGTACGCGGTGGTGTGGTGCATCGGCCGGCCGATCGGGACGCTGCCCGCGCCGGCCGGCGCGGTGACCGGGTGCCAGGTGCCGAAGGTGGTGGACTCGGCCGGGCCGTACATGTGCAGCAGCCGGCCGGGGCCGCCGTGGGCGAGCAGGCCGTCCACCGCGGCCGGGTCGGCGGCCTCCCCGCCGAACAGCACGTGCCGCAGGCCGCCCAGGACGTCCGGGCGTTCCCGGGCGACCTGGTGGAACAGCGCGGTGGTGAGGAACAGCGTGGTGACCCGGTGCCGCGCCAGGTGCGCGGCCAGGGCGGCGGTGGACAGCGCCACGTCGGGCGGGGTGACCACGAGCGTCGCACCGGCGACCAGGGTGGCCCACACCTCGAAGGTGGCCGCGTCGAAGACCGGGTTGGCGGCGAAGGCCACCCGGTCGTCCGGCCCGAGGGTCAGGTACCCGCCGTCGTGGACGGTGCGGACCAGACCGCGGTGGGTGATCCCGATGCCCTTGGGGCGGCCGGTGGAACCGGAGGTGTAGACGACGTAGCCGAGCTGCTCCGGGTCGACCGGGATCGCCGGGTCGGTCGCCGGCCGCCGGTCCACCTCGGCGGCGTCGCGGACCAGGTCCACGACGCGGCAGCCCAGGCCCGCGCCGTCGTGGTGGCCGTCGGCGGTGACAAGCACCGTGGCGCCGGTGTCGGCGATCATGTGCCGGCTGCGCCCGGCCGGCTGGTCGGCGTCCAGCGGCAGGTAGGCGCCGCCGGCCCGGAGCACGGCGAGCTGCGCGCGGACCAGGCCGGCGCCGCGGGGCAGGCTGACCGCCACCACGGTCTCCGGGCCCACGCCGAGGGCGATCAGGTGGTGGGCCAGCCGGTTCGCCTGCCGGTCCAGTTCGGCGTACGTCCAGACGACCGGGCCGTCGACCACCGCGGGACGGTCGCCGCCGGTGGCGACCCGGTCGGCGACGAGGTGGTGCAGCGGCCGGGCGGGCAGCTCCGGTGTCGCGGCGGTGCCCGCCGCGCGCAGCGCGTCCCACTCGGCGGGGTCGACGGCCGGCCAGTCACCGAGCCGGACGCCGGGGTCGTCGGCCAGCGCGTCGAGCAGCCGGGCGTACGCGCCGGCGAGACGCTCCACGGTGGCCGGGGTGAACAGGTCGGTGGCGTACTCGAACAGGCCGGTGAGGGTGCCGTCGGGTGCCTGGTCGACGAAGAGGGTGAGGTCGAACTTGGCGGTGCGCCAGCCCAGCGGCAGCTCGGTCACGGTCCGCCCGGGCAGCCGCAGCGCGGTCACCGCGGTGTCCCGCAGCGCGAACATGGTCTGGTAGACCGGGGTGCGGCTGAGGTCCCGCTCGGGCCGCAGCTGCGCGACCACCTGCTCGAACGGCACGTCCTGGTGGTCGTAGGCGCCCAGGGTGGCCGCGCGGACCCGCCCGACCAGCTCGGCCAGCGTGGGGTCGCCGGTCAGGTCGGCGCGGACCGCGAGCGTGTTGACGAAGAAGCCGACGACGTTCTCCAGCTCGCCGCGTGTCCGGCCGGCGACCGGGGTGCCGACGGCGAAGTCGTGCTGGCCGCTCCACCGTCCGAGCAGCGCCTGGAATGCGGCCAGCAGGACCGTGTGCACTGTGGTCCGCTGCTCCCGGGCCAGCGCGGCGAGCCGGGGCAGCGCGTCGTGCGGCAGCGCGAAGCGGTGGGTGGCGCCGTCCGCGCCGAGCACCGCCGGCCGGGGCCGGTCGGTGGGCAGCTCCAGCGCGGGTACGCCGTCGAGCGTGTCGCGCCACCAGTCCAGTTCGGCGGCGACGCGGTCCGGGCGGAGGTCGGCGCGCTGCCAGCGGGCGAAGTCGGCGTAGCGCACCGGCGGCGCGGGCGGCGTCGCGCCGGCGTACGACTCGGCCAGCTCGCGCGCGACGACGCCGAGCGACCAGCCGTCGGCGACCAGGTGGTGCAGCACGAGCAGCAGCACGTCGTGCCCGGGCAGGCGGACCAGCGTGGCGCGCCACAGCGGCCCGGCCGCCAGGTCGAACGGCTCGCGGATCAGCGCGGCGGCCGCCTCGTCGGTCCAGGCGGCGGCGTCGAGCCGGGTCAGCGCGACTGTGGGCTCCGGGTCCACCACCGGGGTGTCACCGACGAAGCGGGTACGCAGCGCGTCGTGCCGGGCGGCGAGCCGGTGCAGGGCCCGGCGCAGCGTGTCCTCGTCGAGGTGCCCGTCGACGCGCCAGGCGACCGGGATGACGTAGCTGGGGCTGTCCGGGTGGATGCGGTGCAGGAACAGCAGCCGCTCCTGGCCGAACGACGCCACGGCCGGGGCGTCGTCGGCTCCGGCGACCAGTGCCGGCGCCGGGTCGGTGGCGGGCGCGTCCGCGACGGTCTCGGCCAGGGCGGACACCGTCAGTCCTTCGAACAGGTCGCGCAGCGACACCTCCACGCCCAGCTCCTCGCGCAGGCGGGCGATCAGCCGTACGGCCAGCAGGGAGTGCCCGCCGAGGGCGAAGAACGTGTCGTCGACGCCGACCCGGGCGACGCCGAACACGTCGGTCCAGACCTTGGCGAGGCGTTCCTGGACCGGGTTCTCCGGGGCCCGGTACGCCACGGCCATCTCCGGACGGTCCGGTGCGGGCAGCGCCTTGCGGTCCAGCTTGCCGCTCGGGGTCAGCGGCAGCTCGGCCAGCGGCACGAACGTCGACGGCACCATGTAGCCGGGCAGCCGTCCGGCCAGCCGGTCCCGCAGCTCGCCGACGTCGAGACGGTCCCCGACGACGTAGGCGACGAGGCGCTTCTCGGCGGCCTCGCCGGTGGCCACCACCACTGAGGCGCGTACGCCGGGCTGGTCGTCGAGCACCGCCTGGATCTCGCCCAGTTCGACCCGGTTGCCGGCGAGCTTGACCTGCTCGTCGACCCGGCCGAGGTAGTCGACCACGCCGGGGCGGTGCCAGCCGGCCAGGTCGCCGCTGCGGTACATCCGCCCGCCCGGCTCGCCGTACGGGTCGGGCAGGAAACGCTCGGCGGTCAGGCCCGGCCGGCCGACGTAGCCGCGTGCGAGCTGCACACCTGCGAGGTACAGCTCTCCCGGGTCGTCGCCGGTCACGGGACGCAGTTCGGGGTCGAGGATGTGCAGCTGGGTGTTGTCGACGGCCGCGCCGATCGGCACGCTCGCCCCGGTCCACTCCGGCCGGCAGGCCCAGGCGCTGACCTCGATGGACGCCTCGGTCGGGCCGTACAGGTTGTGCAGTTCGACGTCGGGCAGGACGCGCAGCACCCGGTTCTGCAGGTCGGTGGGGAGCGCCTCGCCGCTGGCGAGGATGCGACGCAGGCTGTGGCACCCGGCGACGCCGGGTTCGCCGGCGAACAGCGCCAGCATGGTGGGGATGAAGTGCACGCTGGTGATCTCCCGGCTGCGGATGATCTCCACCAGGTACCGGGTGTCCCGGTGCCCGCCGGGCCGGGCGAGGATCAGCCGCGCGCCGACGGTCAGGGGCCAGAACAGCTCGTGCACGGACACGTCGAAGGCGTACGGGGTCTTCTGGAGCACCCGCTCGTCGGAGGTCATGCCGTACTCGTGCTGGCCCCAGCGCAGCCGGTTGACCACGCCCCGGTGCTCGACGACGACGCCCTTGGGCCGCCCGGTCGAGCCGGAGGTGTACATGACGTAGCAGGCGTTGCACTCGTCCACGGCGACGTCGCACGGCTCGGCGGACTCGCCGGCCGTGTCGGCGACAGTCAGTTCCGGCAGGCCGGGCAGGCCCAGGTCGACGTCCATGCCGGGGCCGCGGACCACTGCCACCGCGCCGGCCTGACCGGCCATGTAGGTCAGCCGGTCGGTGGGCAGCTCCAGGTCCAGCGGCAGGTACGCCGCGCCGCTCTTGAGGACGCCGAGCAGGACGACCAGCAGGTCCAGGGACCGCTGGGCGCCGACGGCGACGACCGTCTCGGGCCCGGCGCCGCGGCGGCGCAGGGCGTGGGCGAGCCGGTTCGCCCGCCGGTCCAGCTCGCGGTAGGTCAGCTCCGCGCCCTCGAACTCCAGGGCGACCGCGTCCGGGGTACGCCGGACCTGCGCCTCGACCAAGCCGTGGATGGTGCTCATGCCTGCTGCTCCTTCAGTGCCTGCTCGACGTCCTCGTCGCTCATCGCGGCGATCTCGGCCATCAGCCGGTCCTCGACTGCCACCGCGAGTCGCGCCACGGTGGGCTGTTCGAAGAGGGTGCGGACGGCCACCTCGCAGCCGAAGACCGCGCGCAGCCGGATGGCGACCCGGGTGGCGAGCAGGGAGTGGCCGCCCAGGTGGAAGAAGTTGTCGTGGATGCCGATCCGGTCGACGCGCAGCACCTGCCGCCAGACGTCCGCGATCGCCTCCTCGGTGGGCGTACGCGGCGGTTCGGTGTCGGCGCCGGGCGCGGCCCGGTAGCCGGCCGGGTCGGGGAGCCGGTCCCGGTCGACCTTGCCGCCGACGGTGCGCGGCAGTTCGTCGAGGACGATGACCACGGCGGGCACCATGAACCCGGGCAGCCGCTCGCTCAGCCGGTCGCGCAGGTCGTCGACTGAGACCGCGTCGCCGGCCAGGTAGGCGACGAGCCGGTCCTGCCAGGCGACGACGACGGCGTCGCGTACGCCCGGGTGTTCCCGCAGGCGGGCCTCGACCTCGCCCACCTCGACCCGGAACCCACGGACCTTCACCTGACCGTCGGCCCGGCCCCGGAACTCCAGCTGCCCGTCCGCCCGCCACCGCACCAGATCCCCGGTCCGGTACAACCGGCCACCCGGCTCACCACCGAACGGGTCCGGCACGAAGCGCTCCGCCGTCGCACCCGGCCGGCCCAGATAACCCCGCGCCAGCTGCGTACCGCCGACGAACAGCTCACCCACCGCGCCCACCGGCACCTCGGCCAGCGAACCGTCCAGCACGTACAACGCCCGGTCCCCCACCGCCCGGCCGATCGGCACCGCGCCGTCCACGGCGGACGGCACGTCGTAGACGGTGGCGCTGATCGTGGTCTCGGTGGGGCCGTACGTGTTGACCACGGCGACGTCCGGGTGGTGCCGCCGCCACCAGGCCAGGTCGGCCGGGCGTACCTCGTCCCCGCCGAGCACCAGCAGCCGCAGCGCGGCCGGGCTCCAGGTGGGCGCGGAGGTGCCGTCGGCGGTGACCTCGGCGATCAGCTCGGTGAGGTAGCCGGGGACGACCTCCATCACCGTCACCCGGTGCCGTTCCACGTCGGCGACGAGCTGGGCCGGGGCGACCAGGCCGTGCTCGGGCAGCACCAGCGCCGCCCCGCAGCTCAGCGCCGGGAAGATCTGCTCGACGGAGGCGTCGAAGGCCAGCGCGGCGAACTGGAGCACCCGGTCGGCCGGACCGAGTCCGAACCGGCGTCGCATCCGGGACACGTGCGCGGCCATCGCCGCCCTCGACACGCCGACACCCTTCGGCCGGCCGGTCGAGCCCGACGTGTAGATGACATACGCCAGCTGGCCGCCGTCCACCGGCACACCCGGGTCGTCGTCACGGCCGCCATCGGGCAACTCGCCGTCCAGCACCACGCTCACGCCGAGGTCGGAGGTCAGCAGTTCCCGCCGCTGCGCCGGCCAGGAGGGGTCGATCGGCACATACGCGCCACCCGCCTTCAACACACCCAACACCGCGACCAACATGTCCACCCCACGCGGCAACCGGACACCCACAAGCGACTCCGGACCCACACCACGACCCCGCAACCACCACGCCACCCGATTCGCCCGCGCGTTCAACTCCCCGTACGACACCACCCCACCCGCGGCAACCACCGCCACCGCACCCACACCACGACGCACCCGCTCCTCGAACCCCACCACCGGATCCACCACCCGGCCCACCACCTCCGGCGCACCGAAACGCCGCAACACACCCCGCTCCCCCGACGGCAACCCCAACCCACCAACCCGCACACCCGGATCAGCCACCACCGCCACCAACAACTCCCGACACCGACCCACCAACCGACCGATCGACACCGCATCGAACAGATCCGTCCGGTACTGCACGAAGCCGCCGGCCGCGCCGGGGTCGGTGGTGAACGTGACCATCAGGTCGAACTTGGTGACGTCGAACGGGATCTCGGCGGGACGCAGCCGCGCGGCGCCGAGCCGGGGCGCGGCGATCGAGCGCACCTCCAGGTCGAACATGGCCTGGAACAGCGGGGTCCGGCCTGCCTCCCGGTCCGGGCGCAGCTCCTCCACCACCCGCTCGAAGGGGAGCTCCTGGTACTGGTAGGCGTCCAGCGCCCGGTCACGGACCCGGCCGAGCAGCTCGGTGAACGTCGGGTCGCCGCTCAGGTCGGCGCGCATCACCACTGTGTTGACGAAGAAGCCGATGACGTTCTCCACCTCGGGCCGGGTGCGCCCGGCCACCGGCACCCCGACGCCGAAGTCGTCCT
This sequence comes from Micromonospora sp. ATLC20, assembly GCF_057196585.1. NCBI lineage: Bacteria > Bacillati > Actinomycetota > Actinomycetes > Micromonosporales > Micromonosporaceae > Micromonospora > Micromonospora sp. ATLC20. Next base: position 5,522 of record NZ_JBXUOV010000101.1, on the reverse strand, counting down.
GCCCGGTCCAGCGGGCCAGCACCGCCTGGAAGGCGGCCAGCAGCGTCATGTAGAGCGTGGCGCCGTGCGCGCGGCCGATCCGCTCCAGCGCGGCCACCAGTTCGGGGTCCAGGGTGAACTCGTGGGTCGCGCCGGCCCAGGACGGGCGGGCCGGCCGGGGCCGGTCGGTGGGCAGTTCCAGCGCGGGCAGGCCGGCCAGCCGCTCCCGCCAGTGGGCCAGTTCGGTGTCGAGCCGCTCGCCGGTGAGTTCCCGGCGCTGCCAGCCGGCGTAGTCGGCGTACTGCACCGGCAGTTCCGGCAGCGACTCCCCGGCGTAGGCGGCACCCAGTTCGCGTACCAGCACGCCCATCGACCAGCCGTCGGAGACGATGTGGTGCATGGCCAGCACGAGCAGGTGGTCCTCCGGCCCGAGCTGCCAGACCAGGGCCCGGAACAACGGGCCGGACGCCAGGTCGAACGGGCGGTGCAGCTCCCGCTCGGCCTGCGTCACCGCCTCGGTGTACGGGTCGGCGGCGGATCGGGTGTCGTACCAGTCGGCGGTCACGTCGCCGATGGCAGCGACCCGCTGCACCGGCTGCGTGCCGACCACGGGGAAGGTGGTCCGCAGCGACTCGTGCCGGTCGACGAGCTGCCGCAGCGCCCGGTCGAGCCGGTCCCGGTGCAGCGGTCCGTCCACCCGCCAGGCCAGCGCCGCCATGTAGTCGGGCGCGTCGGGCTCCAGCCGGTGCAGGAACCACATCCGCTCCTGCGCGAACGAGAGCGGGAAGTCGCCGCTGCGCCGCAGCCGGGTGATCGCGGGCGCGGTGCCGGCGGTGGACGCGGGCAGCGCGGCGGCGAACTCGGCGATGGTGGGGTGGGCGAAGAAGGTCCGCACGTCGACGGGACGGTCGAGCGCCTTCACCAGTCGGGCCACCGCGAGGGTGGCGAGCAGGGAGTGGCCGCCCAGGTCGAAGAAGTCGTCGTGGATGCCGATCCGGTCGACGCGCAGCACCTGCCGCCAGACGTCCGCGATCGCCTCCTCGGTCGGGTTACGCGGGCCCTCGAAGCCCACGCTCACCTCCGGACGGTGGCCCTCCGGGTCCGGCAGCCGGTCCCGGTCGACCTTGCCGCCGACCGTGCGCGGCAGCTCGTCGAGGACGATCACCACCGCCGGCACCATGAACTCGGGCAGCCGCTCGCCCAGCCACCGCCGTACCTCGTCGGCGGTCACGCCGTCCGCGGCCAGGTAGGCGACGAGCCGGTCCTGCCAGGCGACGACGACGGCGTCGCGTACGCCCGGGTGTTCCCGCAGGCGGGCCTCGACCTCACCCACCTCGACCCGGAACCCACGCACCTTCACCTGACCGTCGGCCCGACCCCGGAACTCCAACTGCCCGTCCGCACGCCACCGCACCAGATCCCCGGTCCGGTACAACCGGCCACCCGGCTCACCACCGAACGGGTCCGGCACGAACCGCTCCGCCGTCGCACCCGGCCGGCCCAGATAACCCCGCGCCAACTGCGTACCGCCGACGAACAGCTCACCCACCGCACCCACCGGCACCTCGGCCAGCGAACCGTCCAGCACGTACAACGCCCGGTCCCCCACCGCCCGGCCGATCGGCGGCGTGCCGGTGAGGCCCGGCGGAAGGTCGGCGACCGTCGTGGTGACCGTGGTCTCGGTCGGGCCGTACGCGTTGAGCACCGTCACGTCGGGGCACCGGGACGCGAAACGGTCCACGTCGTCGGGGCGGACACGGTCGCCGCCGAGCACCATCAGCCGCAGGTCGCGCGGCACCTCGCCGTCCCGTTCGGTCAGCTCGGCGACCAGTTCGCCGAAGTACGCCGGCGGCAGGTTGGCAAGCGTCACGCCGTGCCGCGCCAGCAGCGGCAGCAGGGTGGCCGGGGCCACCAGGCCGTGCTCGGGCAGCACCAGCGCCGCCCCGCAGGTCAGCGCCGGGAAGATCTGGTCGATCGAGGCGTCGAAGGCCAGCGCGGCGAACTGGAGCACCCGGTCGTTCGGGCCGAGTCCGAAGCGGCGTCGCATCCGGGACACGTGCGCGGCCATCGCCGCCCGCGACACGCCGACACCCTTGGGCTGGCCGGTCGAGCCCGACGTGTAGATGACGTACGCCAACTGCCCGTCCGCGACCGGCACACCGGGGTCGTCGTCACAGCCGCCGTCCGGCAGCTCGCCGTCGAGCAGGAGTTCGAGCCCGGCGTCCGCGCGGACGACGTCGACCCGCGCGGCCGGCCAGGAGGGGTCGATCGGCACATACGCGCCACCCGCCTTCAACACACCCAACACCGCGACCAACATGTCCACCCCACGCGGCAACCGGACACCCACAAGCGACTCCGGACCCACACCACGACCCCGCAACCACCACGCCACCCGATTCGCCCGCGCGTTCAACTCCCCGTACGACACCACCCCACCCGCGGCAACCACCGCCACCGCACCCACACCACGACGCACCCGCTCCTCGAACCCCACCACCGGATCCACCACCCGGCCCACCACCTCCGGCGCACCGAAACGCCGCAACACACCCCGCTCCCCCGACGGCAACCCCAACCCACCAACCCGCACACCCGGATCAGCCACCACCGCCACCAACAACTCCCGACACCGACCCACCAACCGACCGATCGACACCGCATCGAACAGATCCGTCCGGTAGACCAGCGTCATGGCGAGTTCGTCGCCGCGCGGCTGGGCGAACAGCGACACCGCGAACAGCGCCTTGGGGCGGTCGGTCTCGAAGTCGGTGAAGCGCAGCGGTCCGGCCGAGGGCCCGTCGCCCGGCACGTTCTGCATCGCGAACCAGGCGTCGATCAGCGAGTCGGTGTCCGGCCGCTCGGGCCGCAACTCGCGGACCACCCGCTCGTACGGGACCTCCTGGTGGTCGAGCGCGTCGAGGGCGTCGTCGCGGACCCGGCCGAGCAGCTCGGCGAACGTCGGGTCGCCACTCAGGTCGGCGCGCGTGACCACCGTGTTGACGAACAGTCCGATGAGGTTCTCCACCTCGGGCCGGTCCCGGCCGGCCACCGGCGAGCCGATGCCGAAGTCGTCCTGCCCGCTCCACCGGCCCAGCAGCACCTGAAACGCGGCCAGCAGCGTCATGTAGAGCGTGGCACCGTGTTCCCGGCCGACGCGGTGCAGGCCGGCCACCAGTTCCGGGCCGAGGACGAACTCGGTGGTCGCCGCCGCGTGCGAGGGTCGCTCCGGGGCGGGCCGGTCGGTGGGCAGGGTCAGCGCGGGCAGGCCGGCGAGCCGGTCACGCCAGTAGTCCAGGTCGGCGCGGAGCCGGTCACCGTCGAGCTCGCGGCGCTGCCGCTCGGCGTAGTCGACGTACCGGACGGGCAGGTCGGGCAGGGGTTCCCCGGCGTACGCGGCGGCCAGCTCGCGGGCCAGCAGGCCGACCGACCAGCCGTCGGAGGCGATGTGGTGCGTCGCCGCCAGGACCACGTGCTCGGTGTCGGTGAGCGTCCAGACGACGACCCGCAGCAGCGGTCCGGTGGCCAGGTCGAACGGCCGCTCCGCCTCCGCCTCGGCCGCCCGGGCGACCTCGGCGGCCGAGCCGGCGGCGCGCCAGTCGACGGGGGTGCCGGCCGAGGGCGGCAGGACGACGCGGGGCATGCCGTCGCGTTCCACGAAACGGGCGCGCAGCGCGTCGTGCCGGTCGACCACCGTGTCCACCGCCTTCTGGAACCGTTCCCGGTCCAGCCGGCCGTGCACCCGCCACATCGGAGTCGTGACGTACGCGGTGTCGCGACCACCGGCCAACCGGTCGAGGAACCACATGCGGTGCTGGGAGAACGACGGAGAGTAATCAACCTGGACACAGTTCTCTAGCTGGCGCAATTCGAATTCTCCTCGACTGGAAACCGGCAGGCGACAAGCGATTACCGACGCATGCGATTGCGTCGGCGCGCAATTCGGTCAGACATCCCGAAGCGCCACGCCCATTCATTCACCCATCGGGCGAAATGCATGGCAAGGCGGAAATCGGTCGCATGCACGACCTATTCCACCGCTCGTACTGATCAGGGGTAGGGCCTGGCTGGACGCCATCCCACGTAGCCGTATGTCGGATTTGGTCCCGCTACGACCACAAACGAGAGATCACAGAATCACTCCCAAGCGACCTTTACGATCCTTAAGTTCGTTTCCGGACGCAGATCCCCCGACACCTCCGGACGGACTCATTCTGCAACGCCGTCCGACGCTCTCGCAAACCCCATCCTGTCGGGAAGCCGATGATCGATGGACGACAACTCGACGTGGATCTTCGAGGACTGACGCCCATTCAGGGACGCCTTTTCACGCATCGCCGCAGATGGCGGCGGGGACGGGCGCCCGGGCATCGCAGCCTCCCATGGGCACCGCCGCGCCGGGCAACCCGGCGAAAAAATTCTTCGCGTACGGTTGCCCGGGCGGCGGTGGTGGACATGAACGGCGGACCGGGCGTGCGCCCGTCGTACCACGGGCACCTCCCCCGGACGGTGGACGCGGCCGGCCGACCGGCCGACCGTGCCGGCGACGCCGGACCGGCCACTGTGGCCGGAGTGTGACGCTCGCTACACGGCCTCGGCACCGGCCGCCGGCGGCGTGGCCATCCTGTGGTTGTGGCCGGGCACCCGGAAGTGGTGGAACGTGACAGTGGCGCTGACGTCAAGCGCGTGCACCCAGTGCCACCAGCCGACCGGCACCAGCAGCATCTGCCCCGGTTCGAGCACCGTCTCCAGCACCGTCGCCTCGGCGTACCGGGGATGCCGGTCGAGGTCCGGTCGTGCCGCGTCCACCGCACTGAACGTCCCGCCGCGGGGATAAACGAGGTGCCGCTGGTACGACGGCACCAGCCGGACGTGCTTGCGCCCGAGCACCTGGCAGAGCAGCACGGTGCTGTTGTCCACGTGCAACGGCGTGACGGTACCGGCCGGTCCCAGCAGCAGGTGCCCGCCACCGGCCGGGTCGACGAGGTGCGCCGGCGGCCGCACGTCGGCGGCGAGCGCCCGCAGCGCGCCGTTCCAGTTCTCGTTGCGCGGCACCATGTAGTAGTCGTTCGTCCGCGCGCCGGAGTCCAGCAACGCCACGTAGTCCGCGAACGGCATGGTGGTGCGGTGCCTGTCGTACTGCCAGGAGTGGTCGGGGTTCGCCTCGCGGCCGGTCATCACCTCGACGACCGCGTCCGGGCACCTGCGGGCCATCCGGGCCGGCGTCCAGTCCCGCGCGGGCCAGTCCGCCATCAGGCCGTCGAGCACGACCGGCCGGTTGCCGAAGTAGTAACGGGCGAAGAACTCCTCGGCGCCGGGATCGGACCGGCGCTCCAGGGCGCGGCCCCCGTCGTCCTCGCGCAGCACCCGGTAGGTGTCCAGTACCGACTCCATCCAGTCGTAGCGCAGCGCGAGCCGCCGGCACACGGCGAAGTACGGGTGGCCGGCGAGCGTCGCCAGCTCCGCGTCGACGGCGTCGGCGTCCGCACCGGCGGCGACGGCCGCCGCGCGGGCCTGCCCGGCGGCGACGCCCATCGCCAGGT
>NZ_JBXUOV010000100.1:0-20803 GCF_057196585.1 Micromonospora sp. ATLC20 | reverse complement strand
GCGCAGCTCGGCGTCCGCGTCGGCGGCGGCGCGGGCCGCCCGTCCCCGCTCGGTGGCGAGCATCTCGGTGGCCTTGCGCTCGCGGGCCTGGGTCTCCCGCAGGGTACGGGTCAGCTGGCGGGCCTCCTCGCGGAGCTGGCCCAGCTCCTCCCGGACCCGGGCCAGCTCGTCGCGCAGCTTCTCCGCCTCGACCCGGGCCACCGCCCGGTCGTGCTCGGCGCGGGCGGCCCGCTGTTCGGCCTCGCGGACCAGCTCGGCCACGACCGCGCTGTCCGCCTCGGCGCGTACCGCCTCGCCGCTGGCGTCGATCAGTTCCCGCCAGCCGCGGGGCCGGGCCAGGTAGGCAAGGGCGGCCACCTCGACCGGGTCGGCGGCGGCCGGTGCGGTGCCGTCGACCACCGCCGCGCCGAGGTCGCCGGCGTCGGCGAGCACCCGGGCGGTGATCCGCTGCCGGAACAGCGGGTCGGCGGTGAGCTGGGCGGCGATAGCGGGCGCGCCGAGGCGGGCGCGGCGGTTGGGGGCGAACTTGGCGACCCGCCGCAGCGGCACCGGCACCTCGTCGGCGGGCAGGCCGGGCAGCACGGCGGCGGTCAGCGTGACGATCCGCTGCCGGACCGGCTCGGGCAGCACCGGCTCGGGCTCGATCGCCGGTGGCGCGTCCTCATCGGCGGGCACGCCGACCACCGGCTCCTCCACGGAGGAGTGGTCGTCGTACGGCTCGCTGAGGGGCATGAGGCAAGTCTCCCACCCCGAACGGGCCCACCGCCCGGTGAGTGAGCCGATCTCTCATCGTACCCCCGTGGTATCTCCTGGGGCCGCAGTGACGGGAGTGTCGGACCGTGCCGCTAGCGTCCCGCGGGTGACACGAGCGGAGTACGTCCAGGAGTCGCTGGCCGGCCTGGACCAGGCGGGCAGCGGCGTCGACCCGGCGCTGCCGCTCTACGCGACCACCTTCGTGGTGGTCGACCTGGAGACCACCGGCGGCGCGCCGGACGGCGGCGGGATCACCGAGATCGGCGCGGTGAAGGTGCGTGGCGGCGAGGAACTGGGCGTGCTCGCCACGCTCGTCAACCCGGGCGTGCCGATCCCGCCGTTCATCACCGTGCTCACCGGCATCACCCAGGCCATGCTGCTGCCCGCCCCGCCGATCGAGCAGGTGCTGCCGAGCTTCCTGGAGTTCGTCAGCGACGCCGTGCTCGTCGCCCACAACGCGCCGTACGACGTGGGCTTCCTCAAGGCGGCCTGCGCGAAGCACGGCTACCGCTGGCCCAACCCCCGCGTGCTGGACACGGCCGCGCTCGCCCGGCGGGTGCTCACCCGCGACGAGGTGCCCAACCGCAAGCTGGGCACGCTCGCCGCCTACTTCCGCACCGCGACCCAGCCCACCCACCGGGCGCTCGACGACGCCAAGGCCACCGTCGACGTGCTGCACGGGCTGATCGGCCGCCTCGGCGGGCACCGGGTCGACACGGTCGGCGAGGCGATCGAGTTCGCCCGCGCGGTCACCCCCACCCAGCGCCGCAAGCGGCACCTCGCCGACGGGCTGCCGAAGGTGCCGGGCGTCTACATCTTCCGGGCCGCCGACGACCGGCCGCTCTACGTCGGCACGTCCGGCGACATCGCCACCCGGGTCCGCAGCTACTTCACCGCCGCGGAGAAGCGGGCCCGGATCTCCGAGATGCTCGCCGCCGCCGAGCGGGTGGAGGCGGTCGAGTGCGCCCACTCGCTGGAGGCCGAGGTCCGCGAGCTGCGGCTGATCGCGGCGCACGCGCCGCCGTACAACCGCAGGTCGAAGTATCCGGAGCGCCAGGTGTGGCTGAAGCTCACCGACGAGGCGTACCCCCGGTTGTCGATCGTGCGCGACATCGCGCCCACCGACACCGCCTACCTGGGGCCGTTCCGGTCCCGGCAGGCGGCGGAGCTGGCCGCCGCCGGCTTCCACGACGCGGTGCCGCTGCGGCAGTGCACGCACCGGCTCTCCCGGCGCACCACCATGCCGGCCTGCGCGCTGGCCGAGCTGGGTCGCTGCCCGGCGCCCTGCGAGCACCGCATCACCCCCGAGGAGTACGACGACGCAGCGGCGACGCCGTTCCGCACCGCCACCAGCGACGACCCCGGTGTGGTGGTGGACGCGCTGCTCGCCCGCATCGAGGTGCTGTCGGCCGCCCGGCGGTACGAGGAGGCGGCGGTGGTGCGCGGCCGGCTGGTGGCGGTGCTGCGCGCGGCGGTCCGGATGCAGCGGCTGGCCGCGTTGACCGGCATCGCCGAGCTGGCCGCCGCCCGCCCGGCCGCCCGGGGCGGCTGGGAGCTGGCGCTGGTGCGGCACGGCCGGCTCGCCGGGGCCGGGGTGTCCCCGCCGGGTGTCCACCCGCGACCCACGATCGCGGCGATCCGGGCCACCGCCGAGACGGTGCTGCCCGGGCACGGCCCGGTGCCGGCCGCCACCGCCGAGGAGACCGAGCGGATCCTGTCCTGGTTGGAACGACCGGAGACCCGGCTGGTCGAGACGACAGACGGATGGGCCTCGCCGGTGGCCGGCGCGGGGCGTTTCCGCGACCTGCTGACGAAGGCGGAGAACGGCGGATCTCCCAAACTCTCGACCGAACGCTCATGACCAACTGACCGATCGGACTACCTCGACTCCCTTAGTCTGTTAAAGGAGTGCAGACCTGCCCGATTCGCGGGCTCTGCTCCCGGCCGCCGGTCCCCGGTGGCCGAGGGCCGGGGTGAGGAGGTGTCCCAGGTGGACGTCGACGCCGGACACGGCGCCGCCCTGGGTGGCGCGCTCCCGACCCAGGGCGAACTACCGCTCACCCGCCGCCTGCGTTCCCTGCTCACCTGGCCCACTGCCGACGGCGACCCGGTCACCACACTGGTCCGCGCCCATCGCGGCATCCACGCGAGCGCCGACGCCTCGGTGCTGCGCCGGGCCTACACGATCGCCGAGAACATGCACCGCGGCCAGTTCCGCAAGAGCGGCGAGCCGTACATCACCCACCCGCTGGCGGTGGCGCAGATCTGCGCCGACCTGGGCATGGACACCATCACCCTGGTCGCCGCGCTGCTGCACGACACGGTGGAGGACACCCGCTACACGCTCCAGGCGCTCCAGGAGGACTTCGGCCGCGAGGTCGCCCACCTGGTCGACGGCGTGACCAAGTTCGACAAGGCGTTCTACGGCAAGGCCGCCGAGGCGGAGACCGTCCGCAAGATGATCGTGGCGGCCGGCAAGGACGTCCGGGTGCTGGTGATCAAGCTGGCCGACCGGCTGCACAACATGCGGACGCTCGGCGTCCGCTCGGCCGCCTCCCGGGAGCGGATCGCCCGCAAGACCCAGGAGGTGCTGGTCCCGCTCTGCGACCGGCTGGGCATCCAGACCCTCAAACGAGAGCTGGACGACGTGGTGCTGCTGCACCTGCGGCCGGAGGAGCACGCGCGGATCGCCCGGTTCGTGCACGACCGGCCCGGCTGGGACGCCTACCTGGCCGACGTGGTGGCCCGCACCCGGGCGGCGTTGCGCCGCAACCGGGTCGACGCCGACGTCTCCCCCCGCCCCCGGCACCTCTACTCGATCTGGAAGGACACCGTCGCCGGCGACCACGCCGCCCCGTTCGACCTGCCCCGCATCGCGATCGTGGTGGACGGTCCGGCGACCGACTGTTACGCCGCGCTGGGCGCCGTGCACGGGCTGTGGCGGCCGGTGCCGGGCCGGTTCAAGGACTTCATCGCCTCCCCGAAGAACAACCTCTACCGGTCCCTGCACACGAGCGTCTGCGGCCCGCAGGACCGCACCGTCGAGGTGCTGATCCGCACCACCGAGATGCACCGCTCCGCGGAGTACGGCGTGGCAGCCCACTACCGCTTCCCCCGGGCCGCGGGCCGGGGCGCCGACCGGGCGGACGAGCTGGCCTGGCTGCGCCGGGTGCTCGACTGGGAGCAGGAGACGGTCGACCCGACCCAGTTCATGGAGTCGCTGCGCTGTGACCTGTCCGAGGCGCAGATCCAGGTGGTGGCCGACGGGCGGCAGGTGGTGCTGCCGGCCGGCGCGACCCCTGTCGACCTCGCGTACGAGCTGGGCACCGAGCGCGGCGACCACTGCCTGGCCGCCCGGATCAACGGCCGGCTCGCGCCACTGGCCTCCGAACTGGAGGAGGGCGACGTGGTGGAGATCTTCACCGAGAACGACGCGGAGAGCGGATTCGAGGCGGACGCGGCCCCGCGCGGCCCCCGCCGGGAGTGGCTGGGATTCGTGAAGTCCCCGCACGCCCAGATGCAGATCAACCGCTGGTTCGCCGAGCACACCGAGCCGGGCATCTCGATCGCCGACAAGGTCCGGCTCGGCCGGGCCTCGATCGGCCTGGCGTTGCGCAAGCACAACCGGGGCCTGGCCAGCGACCTGCCGCTGCTACGGCTGTCCGAGGAACTGGGCTACCCCGACCTGGAGACGCTGCTGGTGGCGGTCTTCGACCGCACCGTCGAGCCGGACACCGTGGTCGAACAGTTGATCGATCTGGTCGACCACCGCCAGTAGACGGAGCCGGTCCGCGCCGGGACCACTAGCCTGGACGACATGATCCCCCGCGCGCGTGCCACCGGACGGGCCCTCGGCTACCAGATCTTCTACCGGCTTCCGGTCCCGCTGCGGCGGCGGCTGGTCCGGCTGGCCGTACCGAAGTACGTCGTCGGCGCGGTCACGCTGGTCAAGGACACGGAGGCCACCGGCGCGGGCCGGATCCTGCTGCTGCGCCAGCCGCCCGGCTACAGCTGGACGCTCCCGGCCGGGCTGCTGCAACGCGGCGAGGCCCCGGTGGTGGGCGCCGCCCGCGAGCTGTACGAGGAATCAGGCGTCCGCCTGTCCCCCGACGCGCTGCGCCCGGCCGTGCCGAACGCGGTGGTGCACGCCAAGGGCTGGGTCGACGTCGTCTTCGAGGCCGAGGTGCCGGCGTCGACCACCGAGCTGAAGGTGGACGGCGCCGAGGTGTTCGAGGCCGCCTTCCACCCGCTCGACGACCTGCCCCGGCTCAGCCGCGCCACCGCCAACCTGCTCGGGTACTACGGCATCGGCCCGCGCGCCGGCGAGCACCCACCGGCCGCGTGAGCACCCCGTACGCGGGCACCTCGGCACCGGGGGTCGAGGTGTGCGCGGTGGTGCTGGCGGCGGGTGAGGGCACCCGGCTGCGCCCGCTCACCGAGCGGGTACCGAAGGCGCTCTGCCCGGTCGGGAACGTCCCGCTGCTGGACCGGGCGCTGGACCGGCTGGCCGGGCTCGGCCTGACCGGCCCGGAGCGGGTCGCGGTGAACGCCTGCTACCTGGGCGACCAGGTGGTCGCGCGGGTCGGCGGACGGGCCCACCTGTCGGTCGAGCCGGGCGCTCCGCTGGGCACCGCCGGGGGCGTGGGCCGGCTGCGGGACTGGATCGACGGCCGGGGCGTGCTGGTCGGCAACGCCGACGCGTACCTGGCCGATCCGCAGGCCCCGCCCGGCCCCGACATCGCCGCGCTGCTGGACGGGTGGGACGGGCACGGCGTACGCCTGCTCGGCCGGCCCGCCGGCGACCCGCACGCCCCCGGAACCTTCGACGGCCACGAGTTCGTGGGTTTCTCGCTGCTGCCGTGGCGGCTGGTCCGCGACCTGCCGGCCACGTTCGGCGACCTGGTCCGGGCGGTGTGGCGGCCGGCGGAGGCCGCCGGGGCGCTCACCGTCGTGCCCTACCGGGGCACGTTCTACGACACCGGCACCCCGGCCGACTACCTGGCCGCCAACCTGCACGCGGCCGGACCGGACGGGCTGGTGGACCCGGTGGCGACGGTGACCGGCCGGGTCACCGGCTCGGTGGTCGGCGCCGGGGCGCTGGTGCACGGCGACGTGGACCGGTCGGTGGTGTGGCCGGGGGCGACAGTCGCGGCCGGGGAACGCCTGCGCGAGGTGATCCGGGCCGGGGACGACCTGACCGTCCCGGCGGCGCGGTGAGGGGCGCGGGCTCTAGCATGGGCCTCGTCGCCGACGAACGGAGAACCGTCCCGTGATCACCGCGATCGTGCTGATCGACTGCGCCACCGACTCCATCCCCGAGGTGGCCGAGACCCTGGCCAACCTGCCCGGCGTCAGCGAGGTCTACTCGGTGGCCGGGCACGTCGACCTGATCGCCATGGTGCGGGTCCGGGAGTTCGACCAGATCGCCCAGGTCATCGCCGGCAGCATCTCGAAGGTGCCGGGCGTACTCAACACCGAGTCGCACATCGCGTTCCGCGCCTACTCCCAGCACGACCTGGAGGAGGCGTTCGCGATCGGGCTGGCGAACGCCGACTGACACGAGCCGGTGGCCGGCCTGCCCTCGCGGGCGGACCGGCCACCGTCGACCGTGCGGTACGTCAGCTCTGGCTGGGCACCGGGGTCTCCGTGGTGCCCGGAGCGGGCTCCTCGGTCTCGGTGCCGCCCGGAGCCGGCGACTCGGTGCCACCCGGGGACGTGGTGCCGCCCGGGCTGGGCGTGCCGCTGGCGCTGGTCTGCGGAACCGGGACGCCCAGGGTCTGGGCCAGGGCCACCAGCGCGTCGTAGTGCGCCTGGAGGACCGGCAGCGCGTCCTGCGCGATCTGCACCACCGACTGCTCCGAGCCCTGCGAGATCTCGGTCTGGGTGGCCTGGATCGCCTGGACGTGGCCGGCGAGCTGCGCGGTCACCCACGCCTTGTCGAACTCGGCCCCGCTGAGGTTGTTCAGCTTGTCCAGGACCTTCTGCTGGTCTGCGGTCGGATCGGCCGGCAACTGCACGTTGAGCTGCTGCGCGGTCGACTGCACCGTCTGGTCCAGCTGGGTGTGGTCCGTCACGAACATCTTGCCCAGGTCCTTGACCTGCTGGTTCTGACCCTTCTGCTGGGCCAGGTTACCGGCGGTGATCTCGAACAGGTTGACCTGGTGCACCGCCTGCAGGTATTGCGTGTCCTGCGTCGACGGCTGCGCCGCAGCCTGCGACGCGGCGGCGGGCGCCAGCCCCACGACCACCAGCGCGGCCAGCAGGCCCAGGCGTTTGATTCCCAACATTTGTTCCTCCCCCATGAGACGTCGGACCGCACGGATACCCGGCTGACCGGGGTTATTCCTGCGATTCCACCCGTCCGTGTCGGGGGCGACGGCCGTCCGCGCACCGGCCTCCCGGCGTGCGCGGGAGGGAACGGGACGACCGGTGCGGAAACGGCAGTGGCGCCCGCCGGATGATCCGGCGGGCGCCACTGTCAGTCGTACCGGGGAGGGTCAGCGACGGCTCTCGCCGCTGCCGATCTCCTCCCGCTCCGGCCGGGCCTCGACCGGCGGGTGCCCCGGCGAGACCGGCGCCTCGGCCGGCTTCTCGATCGGGTAGAAGAAGCCCCGGATCGCCGGGCCGAGGGCACCTAGCCGGTTCATCTTCTTCGGCACCACCCAGCCGACGTAGTCCAGCGCCGGCGGGTGACCGTCGTGGCCGTCGGCCGAGGTGAGCGGCTGGTGGACCTCGACGAACCGCCCGTCGGGCAGCCGCTTGATGATGCCGGTCTCCACGCCGTGCGCCAGCACCTCCCGGTCGTGCTGCTGCAGACCCAGGCAGATCCGGTACGTGATGTAGTACGCGATCGGCGGAAGGATCAGCAGGCCGATCCGGCCGCCCCAGGTCATCGCGTTCAGGCTGATGTGGAACTTGTCCGCGATGACGTCGTTGGCGCCGGAGAGGGTCAGCACGATGTAGAAGGCGAGCGCCATGGCGCCCACGGCGGTCCGGGCCGGAACGTCCCGGGGCCGCTGGAGCAGGTTGTGGTGCTTGTAGTCCTTGAGGCGGCGCGCCTCCAGGAACGGATACATCGTCGACAGGCCGACCAGGATTCCGGGTAGCACCACGGTCGGCCAGAACAACGGTGGGATGACGTACCCGTTGCCGATCGGGATGTGGATCTCCCAGCCCGGCATGAGCCGGGTCGAGCCGTCGAGGAACATGACGTACCAGTCGGGCTGGCTGGCGGCCGAGACCACCCACGCCTCGTACGGGCCGAACAGCCAGATCGGGTTGATCTGGAACAGGCCACCCATCAGCGCGATCACGCCGAAGACGACCATGAAGAAGCCGCCCTGCTTGAGCGCGTAGCGCGGGAACATCCGCTCGCCGACCACGTTGGAGTTGGTCCGGCCGGGGCCGGGCCACTGGGTGTGCTTCTGCTTGAACACCAGGCCGAGGTGCACGCTGATCAGCGCCACCAGCAGACCCGGGACGAGCAGCACGTGGGCGATGAAGAAGCGGCTGATGATGATGGTGCCGGGGAACTCCCCGCCGAAGATCGACGAGCTGACCCAGGAACCGATCACCGGGATCGACAGGATGATCGCGGAGGCGATCCGCAGACCGGTGCCGGACAGGCCGTCGTCCGGCAGCGAGTAGCCGGTGAAGCCGGCCAGGAAGCCGACCCAGAACAGCAGCGAGCCGATGATCCAGTTGGTCTCACGCGGCTTGCGGAACGCGCCGGTGAAGAAGACCCGCAGCATGTGGACCACGATGGCGGCCATGAACAGCAGGGCCGACCAGTGGTGCATCTGCCGCATGATCAGACCACCCCGGACATCGAACGAGATGTCCAGGCTGGAGGCGTAGGCGGCCGACATCGGGGTGCCCCGCAGCGGCGCGTAGCTGCCGTTGTAGATGACCTCGGTCATCGCCGGCTCGAAGAAGAACGTCAGGAAGACGCCGGTGAGCAGCAGAACGATGAACGAGAACAGCGCGATCTCGCCGAGCAGGAACGACCAGTGGTCGGGGAAGACCTTGTTCAGCAGCTTGCGCAGGGGCGTGGCCACCTGGAAGCGGTCGTCCACCGCCCGCGCGCTCTTGGCCGGCAGCGCTGCTGCATCAAACTTTCGGCGCTTCATGGCCGCTCCCAGAAGTCGGGACCGATGGTCTCGGTGTAGTCGGACTTCGCCACGAAGAAGCCCTCCTCGTCCACCTCGATCGGCAGCTGCGGCAGCGGCCGGTTCGCCGGGCCGAAGATCGGCTTGGCGTTGTCGGTGATGAGGAACTGCGACTGGTGGCAGGGGCAGAGCAGGCGGTTGGTCTGCTGCTCGTAGAGGCTGGCCGGGCAGCCCGCGTGCGTGCAGATCTTGGAGAACGCGACGTAGTTGCCCCACATGTAGTCGCCGTGGCCCTTGCGCTCGTTCGCGGCGCGCGACTTCTGCGCGTCGTCCTCCCGCAGGTGGATGAGCAGGGTGGGCGAGTCGGCGTGCAGGTTGCTCACGCCGCCGTCGATGCCCGGGAACACGGTGAGCTGGCCGCCGACGCTGACGTCGGCCGGGCGGATCGGGCGGCCGTCCTCACGGATCAGCCGGATCTTCTTGCCGCCCTCACCCGGCTGGAAGCCGGTGGTGAACATCTGGTTGTTCTTGTGCGGCTGCTCGATCAGGCCACCGATCAGCGGGGCCGCGGCCACCGCGCCCACCGGCGCCAGGCCGGCGAGCAGCGAGATGCCCAGCAGCGGCCGGCGACGGACGCCCATCTCGTCGGCCAGGTAGAGCATGGTCTCGCCGGTGATCTTGCGACCCTCCGGGTCGTCGGCCTGGTCGTGCCGGTCCTGGATCGAGACCTCCTTGGGCAGCAGCTTCTTGCCCCAGGTCAGGATGCCGAAACCGATGCCCAGCAGCGCGAGGCCGAGGGTCAGGCCGAGCAGCGGCGTGTAGAGCTTGTCGCCGCCGGTACCCGGCTCCCACTGCCACGGCCACCAGATGTAGACCACCAGGAAGGCGGTCGCGAAGACGCCGGTCAGCAGGAACATCAGGGCGACCGTACGGGTCAGCCGACGCTCGGCCTTGCTGCCCGGGACGACCTGCGGCTCGTAGTGGACGATCTCGATGTCGTCCCGCCGCGCACCCTCCTGGACGATGTCGAACCGGGAGAGCCGGGGGTCGTTCACGTCGAGCGGCTCCGGGCCCTGCTGGGCCTGGTGCTCGGTGTGGGTGCTCATGCCGTCACCTCGCTACGGGTGACGCCGGGGGTCGGCGCCACAGCACTGGAAGCATTGATCCGTCCGGTCACGACTTACCTGCGATCCACAGGCTCGCGAAGACCAGCGCGACGATGCCGACCAGGAAGATCGCGAGACCCTCGGTCGACGGGCCGTAGCGGCCCAGGTTGAAGCCGCCCGGGTCGCCGTCGTGCTTCAGCGTCTCCTGGATGTAGGCGATGATGTCCGCCTTCTCCTCGGGCGTGATCTGGTTGTCGCCGAACACCGGCATGTTCTGCGGGCCGCTCAGCATCGCGGCGTAGATCTGCCGGTCGCTAGCCGGCGCCAGGCTCGGCGCGTACTTGCCGGAGGACAGCGCACCGCCGCCGCCACTGAAGGCGTGGCACTGCGAGCAGTTGATCCGGAACAGCTCACCACCGGTAGACAGGTTGGCGCCCTCACGCAGGTCGCCGTTGGGGACCTCCGGGCCGCCGCCGAGCTCCTGGATGTACTGCCCGAGCTGGCGCACCTGCTCGTCGGTGAACTGCGGCGGCTTGCGCATGGCCTGGGCCTCCTGCCGGGCCATCGGCATGCGACCGCTGCTGACCTGGAACTCCACCGAGGCCGCTCCGACGCCGATCAGGCTCGGACCGCGGCCCTCGACGCCCTGGGCGTTGCGACCGTGACAGGTCACACAGCTCACGTCGAACAGCGCCTTGCCCTCGTTGCCTGCGGCGGTCAACGGAGGGTTGTCCTGCGCCTGCACGCCGGGGGCGAAGACGGTGTAGGCACCGCCGGCCAGCATCAGCGCGGCGAACAGCCGGACCGCGGCACCCAGCCGGCGGCGGCCCCTGCTGCGCACTACGGGCCGCCCGCGCAGCCGCGCGAGCAGACCGCGTCGGCGGTCGTTGTCAGAAGTCATGACCTGTGTCCTTAACCGGTTGGACCTTGTCTCAGGGGACGGAGCAGCGGCGCGGTTCGTGACGCGCCAAGATCACTGAAGCCAGTAGATCATGACGTAGAGCCCGATCCACACGACGTCCACGAAGTGCCAGTAGTAGGACACGACGATCGCCGAGGTCGCCTGGGCGGGGGTGAACCGGCCCATCGTGGTACGGATCATGAAGATCACGAAGGCGATGAGACCGCCGGTCACGTGCAGACCGTGGAAGCCGGTGGTGAGGTAGAACATCGACCCGTAACCGTCTTCGTTGATCTTCACACCCTCGTGCACCAGGGTCCGGTACTCGTTCAACTGACCGAGCACGAAGATCAGACCCATCACGAAGGTGATCGTGAACCACCGGCGCAGAGCGTGGACGTCACCGCGCTCGGCCGCGAACACGCCGATCTGGCAGGTGATCGAGGAGAGCACCAGGATCACCGTGAACGTGGTCGCGTACGGGATGTTCAGCACCTCGGTGTGCTTCTCCCACTGCTCCGGCGCCGCCGCGCGGATGGAGAAGTACATCGCGAACAGCGCCGCGAAGAACATGAGTTCGCTGGAGAGCCACACGATCGTCCCGACGCTGACCATGTTGGGTCGGGTCAGGGAGTGGATCCGGCTCTTGTCAATGGCTGGGGCCGCAGTCACGCGGTCATTATTGCCCCTGACCGGGACCGACGATCAGCGGGGTGGCAAACCCGGCCCTTCCGTGGCCCGATCGTGGTGGTCCGCTTCGCCTGACCTACCCTGAAAAGCGTGCTGCACGTCGATCAGATCCGCGCCGTCACCTCGGCTGTTCCGGCGACGCTGGCGGCGGGAGGCGAGGGCGCCCCGCCGCCGTTCACCGTGACCCGGGTGTTCACCGAGACCCGGCTGGACAGCTGGCTCACGCTGGGCATCGTCCTGGCCGCCGGCCTCTACCTCTACGGGGTGCACCGGCTGCGGCTGCGCGGCGACCGCTGGCCGGTCGTCCGTACCGTGTCGTTCCTCGGCCCCGGCCTCGGCGGCATCGCCCTGGTCACGCTCACCGGCCTCGGCGCGTACGACACCGCCCTGCTCTCGGTGCACATGGTGCAGCACATGGTGCTGTCGATGATCGCGCCGATCTTCCTGGCGCTCGGCGCCCCGATGACGCTGGCGCTGCGCACGCTGCCGGCACGACCCCGCAAGCGGCTGCTCGCGATCGTGCACAGCAAGGTGATCCGGATCTACAGCTTCCCGCTTGTGGCGTTCGCCATCTTCGTGGTGAACCCGTTCGCGCTGTACTTCACCGACCTCTACGAGTTCACCCTGCGCCACGAGTGGGCGCACGAACTGGTCCACGCGCACTTCATCGCCACCGGCTGCGTCTTCTTCTGGCCGCTGCTCGGGCTGGACCCGCTGCCCGGCCGCTGGCCGTACCCGGGCCGCGCGCTGCTCATGCTGCTCTCGGTGCCGTTCCACACCGTCCTCGGCCTGACCATCATGCAGAGCACCACGCTGTTCGGCGGCGACTGGTACCCGTCGCTCAACCTGTCCTGGTCCGACCCCTGGAACGACCAGGTGGTCGCGGGCGGCATCCTGTGGGCCGGCGGCGAGTTCGTCAGCGTCACCATGCTCGCCGTCCTGGTCGTCCAGTGGGTCAAGCAGTCCGAGCGCGAGGCCCGGCGGCTCGACCGCGAGCTGGACCGCCAGGAGGCCCGCCAGCGCGCCGCGGAGACGAGCGCCTGACGGCCCGTTCCGGGGTACGCCCCGAGCCCGCCGGGCGGGGCGACAGCCCGGATGTGACGACCGCTACGATCAGCGGGCAGCTACGAGGTGGGAGCCACGTCACGATGAGCGATCGTCTTTGCACCGTCCTGCTCTACAGCGACGACCCGAAGGTCCGCGACCGGATGCGGCTCGCCGTGGGCACCCGGCCGGCGCCCGGGCTCGAGATCGAGTTCGTCGAGGCCGACGACTACAACGCCTGCATCCGGCTGGTCGACGACTACGAGATCGACCTGCTCCTGCTCGACGGCGAGGCGACCCCGGGCGGCGGCATCGGCATCGCTCGCCAGATCAAGGACGACCGGGACGACGCGCCGCCCACCTGCGTGGTGCTCGCCCGCGCCGCCGACCGCTGGCTGGCCGCGTACGCCGAGGTCGACGCCACGCTGACCCACCCGCTGGACCCGGTGGTCGCCGGCAGCACCGTGGCGGAGCTGCTGCGCCGCACCCACGCCGCGGCCTGACCCTCCGGTCTTCGCGCGCCACGGCGACGCGGCCGTGGCGCGCCCCAACCGCTTTTCTCACGCCGCTCGGGAGGCCCGCCATGGGCGAACGGACCTGGCCGCTTCTGCTCAACGCGCTGCTGCGCGGCGAGGAGCTCTCCACCGCCGACACCGCGTGGGCGATGGGTGAGATCATGGCCGGCTCGGCCACCCCGGCGCAGATCGCCGGGTTCGCCGTGGCGCTGCGCACCAAGGGTGAGACCCCCGCCGAGCTGGGCGGCCTGGTCGAGGCCATGCTGACCCGCGCGGTGCCGGTGCACCTGCCCGAGGACGTACGCGCGAGCGCGCTGGACGTGGTCGGCACCGGCGGCGACCTCGCCCACACGGTGAACATCTCCACCATGGCGGCGCTGGTGGTGGCCGGGGCCGGGGTGCGCGTGGTCAAGCACGGCAACCGGGCCGCCTCCTCCTCCTGCGGCACCGCCGACGTGTTGGAGCAGCTCGGCGTACCCCTCGACCTGGCACCCGAGCAGGTGGCCCGCTGCGTGACCGAGGCCGGCATCGGCTTCTGCTTCGCCGCCCGCTTCCACCCCGGCATGCGCCACACCGGCCCGGTCCGGCGCGAGATCGGCGTACCCACCGCGTTCAACTTCCTCGGCCCGCTGACCAACCCGGCGCGGCCTTGCGCGGGCGCGGTGGGCTGCTTCGACAAGCGGATGGCCCCGGTGATGGCCGCCGTCTTCGCGGCCCGTGGTGACTCCGCGATCGTGGTACGCGGCGAGGACGGCCTGGACGAGTTCAGCACCGGCGCACCCACCCGGGTCTGGGTGGCGCAGCAGGGCACCGTCACGGAGGCCGTGCTGGACGCTACGGACCTCGGTGTGCCCCGGGCCACCCTGGCCGACCTGCGCGGCGGGGACGCGGTCTACAACGCCGACGTGGTCCGGCGCCTGCTCGCCGGCGAGACCGGGCCGGTACGGGACGCGGTGCTGGTCAACGCCGCCGTCGCGCTTGCCACCCAGGGGCCGCTCGACGGCGATCTGCACGAGGTGCTGCGGGCCAACCTGGACCGGGCCGCCGAGGCGGTCGACTCCGGCGCCGCCGCGGCAGCGCTGGACCGCTGGCTCGAGGTGGCGCGCGCCGCCTGACGGCGGCCTGACGCGGGTGTTGTCGTACCCGCGTGCCAAACTACACGGGAGTTATTTTCCGTTTTCGGTCTATCCGTTTTCGGTCTATCCGTTTTCCGTCTTCGGTCCACCCGGCCGGCGGCTTCCCGCCCCGGCCCGTGCCCGGAGCGAGAGGAGCCACCCGTGTCTGACCGCGAGCTGCACTGTGACACCTGCGAGGGCGTCGTGCTGTTCGAGGCGCCGCCGTGCGGCGACGGGCACGGCGCCGACTGCCCGGAGCTGATCTGCACCGGTTGCGGCGCGGCAGTGGTGATCGCCACGTTCACGTTCCGCGAGACCCGCCTGTCCGGCCGCCGCGCCCGCCGCCCCTCCCACCCCCAGGCCGCCTGACCTCCACTCCCTTTCGCGTCTTCGCCCTTCCGCGCCGCGGCCCTTCTGCACCCTTCCGGCACACCGCGCCGAGACTGTCCGCGCCTCTTACGCCTCCGCGCCGCCCGCCACCCTTGCATCCCGCCACGCCCGACAGCCCAACCGTCCGCCGCTCGTGATCAAGGAGTTGGTGTCCCCGCGGTCTTCCAGGCGGACACAAACTCCTTGATCACCGTCCGGGTGACCGGCAGGTGGCGGTGCTCCCCCGGATCAATGAGGCAGGGCGGGCGCCGGGAGCGCATCGGGCGTTGGGCTTGGGCGTGAGTGTCGGCGGCGCCCCCCGTGACAACACCGGGCCAAGCCGCGCGGCGAGATCTTGGAAGGAAACGGCCCCTATGAGGGCCGTTTCCTTCCAAGATCTCTTGTGGTCCTGGTGTGAGCCGGTGGTGCGCGTCGGAGGTGAGCGGGAGAGCGCCAGGCTGACCGCGTCTGGCGGTGATCATGAAGTTGACGGGGACAAAAGGGACCGCCAACGCCGCTAACTTCATGATCGACGGGGAAAGCGGGGGCGGGGCGGGTGGGGGAACGCGCGGCAGGCCCGCTACCCCGGGAGGGGGCGCGGGCCTGCGACGGTGCTTCGGGTCAGTGCTCGGCGGTGCGGCGGGTGCCCGAGTAGTACTCGAACAGCAGCCCGCAGGTGGCGAGGACGACCGCCACCAGGCCCAGTCCCAGCAGCCAGAACTGCCAGAACACCAGGCCGAGACCGGCGATCGCGGCGGCCAGCGCCAGCCCGAACGGCCAGTAGCTACCCGGGCTGAAGAAGCCGACCTCACCGGCGCCGTCGGCGATCTCGCCGTCCGGCCGGTCCTCGGGGCGCAGGTCGATACGGCGGGAGACGAACCAGAAGAAGCCGCCGCACATGGCGCAGAGCAGGAAGGACAGCAGCAGCGCCACGGTGCCGATCCACTCGACGTGGCCGCCGCTGTCGGCGTGCGTCCAGGCGCCGTAGAGGATCGTCGCGCCGAGGAGGAACGTGGCGATGGTCAGGAAGATCTTCCACTCGGTCTTCATGCCGAACCCCTCAGCTTCCCGCGCCGGCCGACGCGTCGGACGGGTTGAAGTTGTTCACGTCGCGCCGGGTGTCGAACGGCTTCGTCTCGGTGGCGTACTCCGGCTCACCGATCGCGCCGAGCGCCTCCTGGGTCGACTTGCCGGCCTTCTTCGCCGCCAGGAACTGGTCGTACTTCTCCGGCGACACGACCCGCAGCTCGAAGTTCATGAAGGCGTGGTAGCTGCCGCACAGCTCGGCGCAGCGGCCGACGAACGCGCCCTCCTGGTCGATGCTGGAGACCTCGAACGTGTTGCGCACGTTGCCCGGCATGACGTCCCGCTTGAACAGCAGCTCCGGCACCCAGAACGAGTGGATGACGTCGCGGCTGGTCTCCTCGAAGCGGATCGAGCGGCCGCTGGGCAGCACCAGCACCGGGATGACCTCGCTGGTGCCGAGCACCGAGGCGACGGTGTTGGCCTCGGCGCCCTGGCCGTCGCGGTAGTTGAACTGCCAGTTCCACTTGAACGCGACGACCTCGACGGTGACGTCCGGGTTCTTCGACTCCTTGTTCACGTCGGTCTGCACGACCGCCGTGTAGTAGAAGAGCACGGAGACCACGAGGATCGGCGCGATGGTGTAGAGGAACTCCATCGGCAGGTTGTAGCGGGTCTGCACCGGCAGCTCGTTGCCGCGCTTGCGGTAGCGGACCACGCACCAGAAGATCAGGCCCCACACGAACACGCCGACGGCGAGCGCCGCGATGCAGGACGCGATCCACAGGTCGTACATGCGGTGCGACTCGGGCGTGATGCCGCCCTGCGGCCAGCCGAACCCGCCGAACGTCTTGCCGACGTCACAGCCGGTGAGCGAGACCAGCAGCGCCGCCGCGCCGAGACCGAGCCCGGCGATTCGACCAGCACCACGCCGCCGGCGCCCACCGGCCCCCGGGGAAGCGCTGTGCCGTACGGCCGAGCGCCGTACCTCCGAACTCCTTGCGACCACCTGGTCCTGCCTCCCTAGCGCGCCGCGGCGGTTGTTCTCCTTGACACCGACGGCAAAGGCGTCACCGACGGTCGCAGATTACTCGACCATGACCGGCCAGGCCGTCTTGGGGTCGCTGTCCACCCCCATCGGGGGGATCTTGGGCGTAACCGGGCGATAGCGTGGAACCCCATGAGCGCCTCCCCGGTCTACCTGGACGCCGCCACTGCGGCGCCGCTGCATCCGGTCGCGCGGCAGGCGATGCTGGCCGCCCTGGACGACGGCTGGGCCGACCCGGCCCGGCTCTACTCGGCGGCCCGCCGGGCCCGCCGGCTCCTCGACGCCGCGCGGGAGGCCGCCGCGCAGACGCTCGGCGTCCGCGCCGACGAGCTGTCCTTCACCCCCAGCGGTACGACGGCAGCGCACGCCGCCGTACTCGGTGGCCTGGCCGGGCGGCGGCGGGCCGGGGCGACGCTTGTGCACTCGGCGATCGAACACTCGGCGGTGCTGCACGCCGCCCAGCGGCACACGGCGGCCGGCGGCACGGCGGTGTCCGTACCCGTGGACCGGTCGGGCCGGCTGGACCTGGACGCCTGGTCGGCGGCGGTGGCCGCGCCCGGCGTGGCCCTCGCGGCGCTGATCGGAGCCAGTCACGAGGTGGGCACGGTGCAGCCGGTGCCCGCGGCGGCGGAGTCGTGCGCCGAGGCGGGCGTGCCGCTGTACGTGGACGCGGCGCAGCTGGCCGGCCGGGCGCCGCTGCCGGCGGGCTGGTCGGTGCTGAGCGCCAGCGCGCACAAGTGGGGCGGGCCGCCCGGCGTCGGGCTGCTCGTGGTGCGCAAGGGCACCCGGTGGGAGTCGCCGTACCCGGCCGACGAGCGGGAGTCGGGGCGTACCCCCGGGGTGGTGAACCTGCCGGCGGTGGTGGCGGCGGCGGCGAGCCTGCGCGCGGCGGCGGCCGACGCGGCGGCCGAGGCGGCCCGGCTGGGTCCGCTTGTCGACCGGATCCGGGCACGGGTGGCGGCCGAGGTGCCGGACGTGGAGGTGGTCGGCGACCCGGTGGACCGGTTGCCGCACCTGGTGACGTTCTCCTGCCTGTACGTGGACGGCGAGGCGTTGCTGCACGCGCTGGACCGGCGCGGGTTCGCGGTGTCCTCCGGCTCGTCGTGCACGTCGTCGACGGTGCGCCCGTCACACGTGCTGGAGGCGATGGGGGTGCTGTCGCACGGCAACGTACGGGTGTCGCTGCACCGGGAGACGACCGAGGCGGACGTGGAGCGGTTCCTGGCCGAGCTGCCCGGGATCGTGGCGGACCTGCGGGCGGAGGCGGGGGTGACGGACCTGTGAGCGATCCGGACGAGGTGCTGGACTGCCGGGGTCAGCGCTGCCCGCTACCAGTGATCAATCTCGCCCGGCTGGTGCCCGGCCTGCCGGCCGGCGCGGTGGTGCGGGTGCTGGCCGACGACCCGGCGGCGGCCGTCGACATCCCGGCGTGGTGCCGGATGCGCGGCCACGAGTTCCTCGACGCGCACCCCGGCCCCGCCTACGACGTCCGGGTGAGCGGCTAGCGCAGGTACGCGAGGATGCCCGGCAGCGGGTCTGCCGCCACGGCGGTGTCGACCACCAGGCGCGGGCCGATCAGCGGCTCGTACTCGGCCCGGCGGCGCAGCGTCTGCTCCCAGGTGCCGTGCTCCTCGGGCGGGCGGGCCTCGACGCGGCGGCGGTGCTCCTCCTCGTCGCCGCAGTGCACCTCGATCACCCGCAGCGGCACGCCGGCCCGTTCGGCCACGTCGTGCCAGAGTCCTCGGGCGCTGGCGACCGGGTTCACCGCGTCGACCACCACGCTGAGCCCCAGGCCGAGCTGCACCTCGGCCAGCCCGGCGACCGCGCCGTAGGCGGCCATGCCGGGTACGTCGCCGGTGAGGCCGTAGCGGTGCAGGGCCCGCTCGACCGGGTCGACCGGCAGGACCGGGGCGCGCAGAGCGGCGCCGACCCGGGCGGCCAGGGTGGTCTTGCCCACACCCGGCAGCCCGGCGAACGCGACGAGGACCGGACCGCCGGTGCCGGGGCGGACCTCCGGGTCCACCCCGCCGGCCGGGCCGGTCACAGCAGGTGCGGCCGGACGTCCTCGGCGGCCGCGTCACCGTACGACTCGGCGAGTCGCTTCACGAACAGGTCGCGGCGGACCTCGTACTCCTGGCCGCCGAAGTTCTCCAGCACGAGCGTGGCCAGCAGGCAGCCGACCTGGGCCGCGCGCTCCAGCCCGACGCCCCAGTCGAGCGCGGCGAAGAAACCGGCCCGGAAGCCGTCGCCGACACCGGTCGGGTCGACCGCCTGGATCTCCCGCGCGATCGGCACCCGGATCGTGCCGATCTCCCGGCCGGCGATCTCCACACCCTGCTTGCCCAGCGTGGTGACCCGCACCTTGACCCGGTCCAGCAGCTGCTCGTCGGTGAGGCCGGCCTTGCTCTGCAGCAGCGACTTCTCGTACTCGTTGGTCATCAGGTAGTCGGCGCCCTCGACCAGGCCGAGCACGTCCGCGCCGTCCATCCGGGCGAGCTGCTGCGACGGGTCGGCGACGAAGGCGTAGCCGCGGTCCCGGCACTCGCCGGAGTGCCGGATCATCGCGGCCGGGTCGTTGGCGCTGACCAGCACCAGGTCGAGACCGCCGAGGCGCTGCGCCACCGGGTGCAGCTCGATGTTGCGGGCCTCGCTCATCGCCCCGGCGTAGAAGGAGGCGATCTGGCACATGTCGGTGTCGGTGGTGCAGACGAAGCGTGCCGTGTGCGCGATCTCGCTGACATGCACCGAGTCGCAGTCGACGCCGTGGCGCTCCAGCCAGGAGCGGTAGTCGGCGAAGTCGGCGCCGACCGCGCCGAGCAGCACCGGGCGCAGGCCGAGCTGGGCCATGCCGAAGGCGATGTTCGCCGCGGTGCCGCCACGCCGGAGCACCAGTTCGTCGACGAGGAAGGACAGCGAGACCTTGTCGAGCTGGTCGGCGATGAGCTGATCGGCGAAGCGGCCGGGGAAGCTCATCAGGTGGTCGGTCGCGATCGAGCCGGTCACGGCGATCTTCATGTCAACCCTCGGGGTCGGGAGCACGGCGCGGTCAGCCTACCGGCCCCCGGACCGGACGGACGGCGGTCGGTCACCAACCGGTCGGTCAGCGCACATCCGGGCGTCACACCCCGGGGGTACGTCACGCGCGCCGGGGGTACGACGAAGCGGCGGGCCGCCCCACCGGGGACGGCCCGCCGCTGTCGGTCGGTCGTCGACTCAGCTGAAGGAGTCGCCGCAGGCGCAGGAGTTGCCCGCGTTCGGGTTGTCGATGGTGAAGCCCTGGGCGTCGATCCGGTCGGCGAAGTCGATGGTGGCGCCGGCCAGGTAGGGGGCGCTCATCCGGTCGACGACGACCTCGACACCGTCGAAGTCGGTGACGACGTCACCGTCGAGGGAGCGCTCGTCGAAGAACAGCTGGTACCGCAGGCCGGAGCAGCCACCCGGCTGCACGGCGACCCGGAGCCGCAGGTCGTCGCGGCCCTCCTGCTCGATCAGGGCCTTGACCTTCTGCGCCGCGACGTCGGTGAGGACGACGGTGCTGGGGGCCTTGGCCTCGGTCGACTCGGTCTGCGCTGGCGTGGTCACGTGGAAGTCTCCCTGCGCGGTATGAGGTCCGGACGTCCTGGCCAACGCCGCACGTCCGCCAGTGATTCCCGGTGTGGTCCGTCTTTCGATCGTACGCCGCCTCCGGCGCCGCCACCCGGCGGCGTGACCAGCGGAACCGGTCAGCGGCTCCACTGCCGGGCGAGGCGGGCGCCGAGCGCGCGCAGCCCTTCGGCCGGGCGGGTCATCGCGGCGTCCACTCCCCCGTGCTCCTCGCCGCCGAAGTGCTCGACCAGGCTGTAAGCCTCGGTGACGCCGGCCGCCGCCGCCTCCCGCCGTCCGGTGCTCACCCGTCCCGCGAGCACCACGCAGGGCACGCCCCGGTCCCGGGCGGCCCCGGCCACGCCGGCGACCACCTTGCCGCGCAGCGACTGGTGGTCGAACGAGCCCTCGCCGGTGATCACCAGGTCGGCGGCGTCGAGCGCGGCGTCCAGTCTCACCGCGCGGGTGACCAGGCCGATGCCCGATTCGCACCGGCCGCCGAGCGCCAGCACCGCCGCGCCGACGCCGCCCGCGGCGCCGCCGCCGGGC